>NZ_JAUBTT010000227.1:0-2679 GCF_036705125.1 Microcoleus sp. B7-D4 | reverse complement strand
AATGCAAATTCTGCTTCGGCATCCTTGAATCAAAATGTGCAGCAGCTTCTAGCTCAAATTGCTTCCGAAAATCAGGCAGCCCAACAGCGCGATTCAGACTTGGACACTGCTGAAATCAACGCCGCTCAAAACCGTGGGGCTGCACGTGCTCTGGCCGTTTTTCAGGCAGAACAGAAGGCACAAGCTGAAGTGCTAGCTCAACTGCGGGCAATGAAGCTGGGAGCCGAATCATGAGTTTTTATAAAGTGAAAGTGCAGCGCGAAAGCAACACCCCGCGAGTGTTTAATGTCAGTGCCAAAAAGTCTCAGGACGCTGTTCTAGTAGCAGCCCAAAGCCTGCGAGATGAAGGGATTACAGATGCGAAGGGGATTGAAGTAATAGGTCAAGTTCAAAGTTTGAGGGATTAATGATGACTTTTTCTACTCTGTCTAAATCTGACTGTGATGTTGAAGGGTGCGACGGCTTCGGGTTTCCAGAATGTCAGTTTATGGCTGTGGGGCTCGACTTAGAACGTGCGATCGAGCTTGGCGATAGCTGGCGGCGGGGTGAATTTTTGCCTGATGTCGGTCATCCTGAAGCCGATCGAGTATCTGACAAGCTCAACAAAATGACAAGCCAGCCGATCGCCCTAGACAAGTAATCGGCTGGCCAGCAAACACTCCCCTAGCTTGCGCTGGGGGAATCATCTAAGGAGATTTTACTATGGATTTTGGACGCGACAACAGCAGCGTAGCAATAAGGAACCCAGCAGCGGGACACAGCCCATACATTGACGAGAAGGCGGGGGAGTGGGCTGACACCGAGGCTGACATTCTTTCGTACTTGAGCGATGTTACGAAGCTTGAAGCGATGGCAGATAAAGCAGCCAACGCCGAACAGCTTGCCTTAGTTTTAGAACCCTTCCTTGATAACGCTGAAACCTATCTGGAGGCGCTGGGAAAAATTGCCGACGGACAAGTTACTTGGACGGAAATTAGGAAGAAATTCGGCTCTAAAGTCGGAAATGCCATCGCTAAAATCCGCAAGCTAAATGCGGAATTTGGATCTGAGATGGAGCAACTAGATGCCAAAGACCGTGCAGCGATGCTGAAGATTGAAACCAAGCGTCAGCACGGGTTAGCCGAGATTGCTTCTGAGCTCACAGGCGACTTACAGGCTGAGCTGTGGCGACACGAGAACAAGATGGAAGCTATCGCAAACAGGGGTGAGGTGGCGTCCAAGCGTCAAACCATCCAAGAATCGCTCCGAGAACGCCGACAGAAGCTGCTCAGTCGCGCAACAGTCGGCTCGGATAAAGGGATTCAGGAGAAAGTGCCAGTGACTATTGGATCTGCCAGCAACAACAGCGCCAGCGTGTCGGCAACTGGTTCGCCTAGAGGATTTGGGGGCTGGTTTGCGAATGTAATGAATTTCAACAACCGTTAAAAGTGAGGGGACTATGCACGAAGGTTTTATCGGGGCGAGTCCCCTCTCTTTTGTGGGAGGGGGACAGCACCAGCACCAACAACAGCAGCAATATCAGCAAGTTACTGCACCAACCATTGACCAACCGCAACCAGACGAAACTAACGCCGAACGCCAGTACCGGGACGCTGCCAATCTGTGCGAAGTAGTTGCGCCCACATTACTAGGTTCGGCTGTGGTTTTCACATTCCATGCCATGCAAATCGCAGGCGGGTCAATTGCTGCAATTGGCATCTATCAGATTTACTTGGCAGCCAAGATTACCGGGCAATCAAAGCATCGCTTGCCTACTGCAATTGTTGGTGCTGGGGTGACAGTCGGTATGCTTGTCAGCCTTGCCGAACCGTTATCTGAAGGGCGACAAGTAGGTGATGCAGAGCTACGTCTAGAGACAGGTATAAAAGAAATTCAGACAGTAAAAAAACCTGCTTCCAACGACTTTGACTACTTGCCTTCAATTGCGCTTGTGGTTATCGTTTTCTGCCTAATGTTCAAAGTCAAAGGAGGAAGCAAGTAATGACACCATTAACCGAAAAACACGCTCAATTACTTAAGTCAAACCGCGCACTGCTTCTGACCTTTGAAAGACTCCCTATTGCTGGCAAGTTGTCGGCAGTCGGTTTGGCGCTTGTGATTGGGATATATAGCGGGATAACCGCAATCCAGGGGACGGCAAGCAATAGAGTGCAGCTTTGCATCCGCAATAAACAAGCGTTGCAATGTGCTGACAAGGCAGGCAAACCGTACATAATGACCGAGTACCACGCAGAGAAGTGGAAGGCTAATCCTAATGTGGTTTTCCATAAGGAAATCCCCGCCACAAATCCGCATAAAGCATTGTGGATGGCCCTCGCTGGTAGCAGTTTTTGGGTGGCAGGTGTTGGCTTGAGAAGTCTGCAAAACTCCGAGCGTCAACTCGCAAATTATGAAGCCATCGCAGAGAAACGCGACCTAGCAAAAGGGCAACTGAATGCTCGTACTGAACTGCTGGAAGATTATCGGGCCATGAGGGTTAAAGAAGTCCAGGTCGAGGGTGACTTGGAAGCTGTCGCGAACGATTGCGCTGTGGTTATCAAGCAATGCGAAGTTTTAGGCGAAGCCGATATTAAGATTGCTCAACTGGAGGCTGAGGAAGCCATTTTTGAGGCAGAAACTGCGGGTTTACCAGAGGATAAAAAGCAAGAATATATCGACTTTTTGCGGAATCAAAAAAAT
>NZ_JAUBTT010000110.1:0-25738 GCF_036705125.1 Microcoleus sp. B7-D4 | reverse complement strand
CAGGCAAGATGCCTGTTCCACAAGAAAATTTATCTTTTGTGGAACAGGCATCTTGCCTGTTGCTGACAATGGTGCAATATCTCAGTTTTAACTGACTTTAGCTGTTAGACAGGGGTTTTCAACCCCTGGCGGGCCTTGGGAGGCAACGGGCGAGCCTGTAGGCAAACCAACTTGAGAAACCTACTTGTTAAAAATATCGCTCCCAATAACATTAAAGCTTACCAATAAAACGAGTAAATCTATTAGGATTATTGCCGAACCGCGCGCGTCTGGGCAGAGTTCGATCGCTCTCTTAAAAAATAAGCTAAATGGCCAATAGTCAACAACCAATTCAAGGTTAAGATATAAACTTATAAAACCAGGGAAGTTCGCTCCATCACACACACAACTTATGCCGATAGCTCATATCATTGGACTAGGAAAATCAGGAATTGCCGCCGCCAGACTGCTAAAACGCGAAGGATGGGAAGTAACGCTGAGCGATCGCTCATCTTCCCCAAACTTGCTCGAACAACAACAGGAATTCGCTAACGAAGGAATTCATGTGGAGTTAGGTAAATCTTTTGAACCAGTCGAATCTATAGAATTAATAGTAGTAAGTCCGGGTGTTCCCTGGGACAGTCCAGCATTAGTGCGCGCCAGAGAGTTAGGCATTGAAACAATCGGAGAAATGGCTCTCGCGTGGCGTTACCTCAAATCTCCTTGGGTGGGAATTACCGGCACTAACGGCAAAACTACTACTACTGCTTTAATTGCTGCTATTTTTGCAGAGGCCGGGCTTTATGCTCCCGCTTGCGGCAATATTGGCTATGCTGCGTGTGAATTAGCTTTAGCCGAAAAACAGCCGGATTGGGTAATCGCAGAAATCAGCAGCTATCAGATAGAATCCTCGCCGTTTGTAGCGCCACGCATCGGAGTTTTGACGACTTTGACGCCGGATCACCTCAGCCGCCACAAAACTTTAGAAAATTACTACAACATTAAAGCGCATTTGCTGAAAAAGTCGGAATTGCAAGTAATTAACGGCGACGATCCTTGTTTGCGGCAGCAAGGAGTTGACGTTTGGCCGGATGCGTGTTGGACGAGTGTGAAAGGTGAAAAAGATTTGTTGGGAAATACAGATTTGGGAGCCTATATTCAAGATGGTTGGGTAATAGCTCAAGGCGAGAGAATTCTGCCTGCTGATTCTTTGCGGATGGTGGGAGAACACAATTTGCAGAATTTGTTAATGGCGGTGGCGGCGGCTAATTTGGCGGGAATAGATAAAAGTGCGATCGCGCGGGCGATCACTAAATTCCCCGGAGTTTCGCACCGCCTCGAACACATCTGCACTTGGGAAGGCATAGATTTCATCAACGACAGCAAAGCTACTAATTATGACGCCGCGCAAGTCGGGTTGGCTTCTGTGAGCGCACCGGCGATTTTAATTGCGGGCGGCGACGCCAAAGAAGGGGACGATCGCGCATGGATTGATACAATCAAGGCGAAAGCTGCTGCGGTGCTGCTAATTGGGGATGCGGCGAGTCTTTTTGCCGATCGGCTCACACAAGCAAATTACAACGCTTGGGAAATTGTCGAAACAATGGAACGAGCAATCCCACGATCGGCAGAATTAGGCAAACAAAATCATGCTAAAGTAGTGCTGCTTTCTCCAGCCTGTGCTAGCTTCGATCAATACCAAAACTTCGAGCAACGGGGCGATCATTTCCGCCAAATATGCCTCGAATCCCTGATTTAACGGACACCAATCCCGTAGGGGCGGGTTCACCAACAATTTATGCCTAAAACCAATAATCTCGTAAACCCGCCCCCACCCAACTGTCAATCACAATCTACCGCTTTCAAGATACAAGAGGCGGGTTCACCAACATCTTTAATTGGCTAACCATAATCTTCATAAACCCTCCCCGTCCATACTGTCTTCCAAATATCCTTAATTCTCGCCTGCTCTTCCCATTCTAACTCATCAAAAACTAGCATCATTTCCTCATGAGTATAATCAATAATGATTGCCGCCAAATGAGCAGCGGTTTCCGCTTCCAGCATGGCTGTTTTTAACTTTGCCATTGCCTCTTTATCCATTAGCACTAAACTTGGAATATTGACCTCACTTTCATTTTAATTGTGTCTGCAAATGTCTTTTAATTGGGTCTGGAAATCAGCACTTTGAGCAGCACTTATTGTATCAGAATGCGACGACGATATTTTAAATTGGCTACAAAGCTGAGAGCGCAATTTTTCATCAATCTCCAGAATATTGTCTTCGGAAGTGACATTTTTTTGCAACAAAATTGCGATTTCTCTTTCCAGTTGGCGATAGCCTTGCTGAAAGAAATCTTGAGAGTTAGAACGAAACAAACCGCTATTGACTTGCTGAATTTGGCTAGGCGTCAGCGATTGAGCCGAGACAGCAGCCGGAAATCCCAAAGATGCTGCTAGCCACCAGCTAGAAATTATCTGTTTGAGAATGGTGTTCATCACTGTCGGGAGGAGTTTTTACCTCAGTTAGTTTCTCGTTTTCTGACTCGCTTGCTAATTCATCTTCTAGTTCAAGTTTTTCTTGCCACTCGACAAGCTGCTGAAAAAGTTTCGGGTTAATTTCAAATACGGGTTTGTTGGTTTCTGACATATTTACTCCTAACATTTATTACATTTAACTGGTTCCAGGGTTCTTTTTTGGAACCGCTCTCCAGAGGAAGAACCCCGTTTTTTTAGCAGGAAAATTGGAGGCTGAGCCTCCGAATCAGCGTTACCAGGCTCTGCCTGGAAACGAGTAGAAAAACAATTATAGCAATCCTAAATCATTTATGAATTTCTTACTCCCTCCCCTTGGTAAGGGGAGGGTTGGGGTGGGGTAAAAAATTTACGACTCCTGCAAGGATTGCTATATGTCGATCGGAAGCTACGCTCAAACCTTCAGCAGCGACATAATTATGCCAGTTAAGGAACCACCAAGCAAAGCTAAAGTAGCTAAGGTACTAATCCCAAATCCTGCCGCTCTTTTTTCGGCAGCTTGATAGTAACCCCAAGCAAACAAAATGCGTCCAACTATCCAAACTGCGCCGATACCTGCGCCCCAAATTGGGCTGATAAATTGCGAGAACAGCCACAGCGAGGGCAAAAATAGAATCATTTGCTCTAAGGTATTTTGCTGAACTCGCAACACTCGCTCAAAGTCTGGGTTTCCTGTCACCTGCGGGGGAGAAACTTTGTATTTGAATCTAGCTCTGCCGACGTTGATGGTAACAACGAAGTAGAGAATTAATGCTGAAACAGTAATTAGACTAGGCCAAAGTGTGGCGTTTGCTTCTGCGAGCATGATTCGGTATGATTGGGGTGGAGTATATATCTTGATTATAAATCAATTATTGCCGATCGCGTCATTCATCGCCCTCCCGTCATTCAAAGCGGGGGATGTGATGCAACTGCTGGGTATTAGTGGCGCGGCAATTGCTTTAGAGTTCCGGGACATCCTCGAAAACTTGCTGGCTGGGATTTTGATTTTTTTTGATCGCACCTGCATAGGGATACAAACCCGCGACTCTTGTCGTGAGTAGCCCAAATTTTAGACTCTTATTCAACCTCCAAGATTTATCTGTAGAGCAAATCTCAAATCTCAAATCTCACATTTAAAATCTAAAATCTAAAATCTAAAATCGACTGACTGCACCTGCATAGGCTTGTTCCACCGCAACAAAAGTTAATTATTTAGCTCTAATTCGTTGGCAGGATTAACAGAAATAAGTTCTACTAAAACGAGTACGGGTTTTGTGCTTTCGACAGAAAGCATTGTTGGCAATCAAAAACAGCCCGAATTGTTGATGGGCGGACATGGTATAATTCCTGATATTGTAGGGTTCGTCAGCCTACGAGAATTTGAATATGAGCTAGATCATAGAAAGATTTGAGAAAATTTGGCAAACTGAGAGTAAGGTTAAATAGGAGGTCAATTCAATGACCAATACTGCTCTGAATTTTAAGACTGCACCGGGACATGAAGTGCTCGCGGCGGCTGGCAAGAAAATGCTGAGGCCGGGGGGAAAACTTGCTACGGAACAGTTATTTGAATGGGCGGATTTTCAGCCTGGGGAGACTGTTTTGGAGTTGGCTGCTAGTTTTGGATATAGTTCGATCGCCCTTGCTGAACGTTTTGGCGTAAAAGTAGTGGGAGTGGAGAAAAATCCAGAGAGTGTGGCCCGCGCTCGTGCTAATGTTGCAGCAGCGGGTTTGAGCGATCGAGTGGAAATTGTGGAAGGAGATATTTTTCACTTGGATCGGATTTCCCAACAGTTTGATTGGGTGTTGGCTGAAGCTATCCTGACAATGCAGTCGCCGTCAGGCAAAGCTAAAATTGTATCGGGAATTTGCGATCGTTTAAAACCAGGCGGCAAGTTTCTTTCTCACGAACTTTTAGCTAGAAACCGAGAATCAGAAATTCACAAAGCTTTATCAGAAGTGACGCGGGCTAATTCAACGCCTTTGTCTGAGTCTGGCTGGATTGCTGTTTGCCAAAACGCGGGTTTGCAAGTAGAAAAGTGTCAAAGCGGGGCGATGGGGCTCCTCAACTTGTCGCGAATGCTGCAAGATGAAGGGTTTGTGGGTACTGTGCGGATTTTGTGGAATATTTTAAGTCGATCGCAAATTCGCGATCGTATCTTAGCAATGCGTCGAGTTTTCCAGCATTACCAACAGGATCTAGGCTACATCGTTATCTCTGCCAAAAAACAATCTTAACCGACTCAATCGATTTTCGATTTTCGATGGAAGAAAGTGAAGCCACTGATAAATTCGAGACTTGTGACCAAATTAATTAATTGTCAAAAACTATGACTACTACTCTTTTACCGCTACAATCTTCAGCAATCCAACTCCGAGACGCAATTGAATATCCCGCCGCCGGAGTGCTGAACAAAATTTTAGTCAAAGACAATAATTGTCAGTACAGTTTATTTTGTCTGGCTGCAGGAACGGAAATTTCGGAACACTCTTCGGCACGGAATGCCACAGTTAATGTCATCGAAGGAAAGGGTATTTTGACTTTGGAAGGCAAGGATATTGTTTTGGAACCGGGGGTGTTTATCTTCATGCCCGGTAAAGCTCTTCACGCTTTGAAAGCAGAAGAAAATTTGGCATTTATTTTGACACTTTCCGAGCCTCATTAATCCCATAAATATTGCTGTAGGGGCGGGTTTTACCAACCATACTTGCCTAAAATCAATAATCTCATAAACCCGCCCCCCACAGCCCGTGAATCGGGGCGGGTTTATATAGATAGTGAGTTGCACTCAAATATTGTTTGTGAAATCATGTCCCGTAGCATCATCAGTTGGGGCGGGGCGGGTTTACGAGATTGTTAGTTTGAGACGTAAATTGTTGGTAAAACCCGCCCCTACAAGAATTGGGATTTTAACATTTAGTCTATTTCATCTCCAGAGGCGGTATCCTCCAATTTTTCCCAATCCAATACAATAATTTTACCGCCTCGACTGTAGGAGACAAACGGCTTGAGTTTCTTAAATAACCGCACGCATTCTTCGTAGGTAATTCCAATACTGCGAGCAATTTGATAGTAGGGAAAACGTTTTTCTAAACATACACTATTATCCGCAAGCTTCGTACCTTGCTCGACGCCAAAGTAATGAATAAATCGCGCCAGCCGCACGATCGCCCTTTCCGACACCAAACCGTGCACAGTCTCGTGCAGTTGCTGCAACCGCTGATTAAACACCGCCAATATTCGCAAGGCAATCTCAGGATTTTCCCGAATTGCTGCTAGCAAAACTTCCCGTTCTGTGGTAAGAACTTCCACATCAGTTTCTGCAGTCACCGTGGCGGGGGCAATGCCGTTGCCTAGCAAAGCAGGTGCGGCAAAAATATCTCCCTGAAATAAAGTGCGGAGAATTGTTTCTTTGCCCGCCGTCGCTGTTTTTGCAACCCGCAGAGAACCGCTCAATCATGGTGTATAATTTTTCGGGGATGCGATCGCCCTCATACATCACAACTTCTCCCTGTCGGTAAGTGCGAATTGCTGTATGTTCTTGCAATCGCTCTAATTCAGTTTGGTTTAAGCTGGTAAATATTCCAATTTTAGCCAGTTGCTCAACAGTTGATTTCATAAATTTAACTCTACCCGATCCGAGTCCATTGAGATTATAGTAACGGTGAATTCAGAATATATCGAGACAAGCAGAGCCATCTACGAAAATGCAGAACCAGAATATCGGCGATATTATTTTGATGAGATAGCTGGCGGATTTGTGCTAATTCACCAACAACATAATCTTAATAATTCGGAAATCTTTCTGGCTGAAGTTTTGGCTAAAATAGGGAAGAGAGTTAGAATGTTGAGCGAGCAAGCAGCAGAGGGTGTGAGAACGCCCGATGCTGAGATAGACGGTGAGATTTGCGAATTTAAGGAGTTAACAGAATCTACGAGGAACATCAGGTATCGAGTTCAAGAAGGAATCAGCAGGGCCAAAAATCAAGGTGCATCAGTAGTTGTTTTTCACATCAACCGAGAAAATTACGATGTCTGGAAAATCAACGCTGGCATCAAACAAGGTCTGTTTTGGGATACCCAAAATCAGATTCAACAAATATTTTTTGTTGCCAACAGCAAACAAATTCAACTCATTACAAGGGAAGACTGGCAAAATGGAAGACCATTTCAGCGAATTTAAAGAAATCGTAGAGTGCGGGTTGAAAAATAATATGCCGCGAGATGCTAAATTAATTACTGTAGGGCAAATTTTATATGCTGTTACCCGCGACGATCTAACTATCAAAGAAGGTTGGCAGCTTGAAGCAATGCTGGGAGGCAGAAAAAACTGGGAAGAGGCACTTGAGTACAGCATTTTTGGCTATCCAGTAGATACAGAAATGCCATCTTTAGACAAACCTCTGGTTATTGCTGGCAAAACTTTTCATTCTCGCTTGATGACGGGGACGGGAAAATATCGCAGCATTGCAGAAATGCAGCAAAGTGTCAACGCTAGCAGGTGCGAAATTGTTACCGTGGCTGTGCGGCGAGTGCAAACAAATGCTCCCGGTCATGAAGGATTGGCAGAGGCTCTCGATTGGACTAAAATCTGGATGCTGCCAAATACTGCCGGTTGTCAAACTGCAGATGAGGCAATTAGAGTAGCTCGTTTAGGCCGGGAAATGGCGAAACTTTTAGGGCAAGAAGACAATAATTTTGTCAAATTAGAAGTGATTCCCGATGCTAAATATTTGCTGCCCGATCCGATCGGCACTTTGGAAGCTGCAGAACAATTAGTTAAAGAAGGTTTTGCCGTTTTGCCCTACATCAATGCCGATCCCCTGCTGGCAAAACGCCTAGAAGAAGTCGGTTGTGCGACAGTCATGCCTTTAGGTTCGCCCATCGGTTCAGGGCAAGGGATCAACAATGCGGCCAACATTCAAATAATTATTGACACGGTGAAGGTTCCTGTAGTTGTCGATGCGGGGATCGGAACGCCCAGCGAAGCAGCCAGAGCAATGGAAATGGGAGCCGATGCACTGTTGATTAATTCCGCGATCGCCAATGCCCAAAATTCCCCGGCAATGGCAAAAGCAATGGGAATGGCGGCAGAAGCGGGGCGGATGGCGTACTTAGCAGGCAGAATGCCGATCAAAGATTACGCGATCGCCTCTTCCCCCCAAACAGGCACTGTCACCTCAAAATAAATTCCTGAATTTTCCTGGGCGCTTTTTTGGTACAGTTGTAAACATCAAAAATATTAAGGATTGTGACTGATGCCTTACATCAAAGATGACGATGGACGCCTGAACAACTTTGCTAAAGAGCCGAAGGTGTATGAAGCCGTACCTCCTAACAAAAATCAGCAACGCAACTACATCATCCTGGGTATTGCAGCAGCCATGTTAGTCGCCGGTTTGGTGTACGTGGCTGCCTCCGTCTGAAAACTGGCCTGAGACTCAAAGCTGCTTCAAATCGCAATTTTAAATAATCCTTCGAGAAACCATGTTTTCCTTTCCCAAGGAAACATGGTTTTTGTGTTTCAATACAAAGCAGGGAGTTGCGACAATCCTGAAGCGTGCCGAGCGAGCTGGAAAGCTAAATAAGACCAGCATAAATTTGGTGTTTTCCTCGCGGCTGTCGGGTTCAGGGACTTGGGTTGCACTTAATCACACTGGTTTGCCACCCACATAAAATTGCCAATTGAAAATCTACACTCCTTTAGTCATCAACGGTGCGATTGACAATCAAGCATCCAGGATACAAGCCCCCGGATTCATTCCGAAAGCAGACTCAGGGCCCAGAAATAAAAAACCTGTATCCGATAAAGGAGCCCCCGAATTTATCCGTGCGGTCAAGGCTTCAATCTAAAATCTCAAATCTAAAATCTAAAATCGATTGACTGCCTTCGGGGCTTAGTTGTGAGTTATGAGCGATCGAGATTTCAACTCTCAACTCTACAATCTAAAATCTACAATCTAAAATCTAAAACCTAAAATCTAAAATCTAAAATCTAAAATCGGCTGATCCTGATGTCTATTCCTTCCCAAAAAGTTTCTAGCTCGAACAAGCTGATCTACCAACGCTTGAAACAGGCGATCGACCTCAATTTACGCCGTCAAATTTTTATCGCCGCCTGCGACGACTTGTGCTTGCGGGACTGTCTGGCAGCCCGGTTGCACACAGAATTAGTCGCAGAGAGCGCAGGCTCCGATCCTCGGATCGACTACCCCCGATTTGTCAGTTTGGAACTCGACTTGAGCGATCCAAATCCTTGGGGCTCGATCGCCGCGTGGCTCACCCACCACCCACCGCCGCAAAACAGAGGCAGCTACAGCCGTTTGCCGGGATTTCAAATTATCGGGGCCGAACACCTGACCAGGCAGTCAGCATCCGTGCAGTGGTCGTTCCTGAGCTATTTGAGGGACATTGAAGCAAACCTGCAATTGTGCGAGTCTGCTCTGTTGCTGTGGGTGTCGCGCCCCTGGCTAAGTTCGATCGAGCAATCGGCCCCAGAATTTTGGCACTGGCGAACCGGAGTATTTGAGTTTGAAGGCGAACCAACTCCAGCTAAGGAAGACTTCGGGCACTTTGAGGACTTCGGGAACTCAGGAGACTTGCGAAACTTACGGGACAGCGGAGACTTTGGCAACCAACTTTTAATACCTTCTTTGTCTGGACAATCCCTAATTCCCGATGAACAATTCCCAATTTCCTATCGCCCGTCCCCAGCGCCAGATTCTAAATCCGTCCAACTGGCAGATGAGGAACCATCCCCAATTTCCCATCCCCCCTCCCCAGCGCCAGATTCTAAATCCGTCCAACTGGCAGATTTGGTGCTAGCAGCGGCTTCTGAGGATTTGGAAGCAGAAAATGATGCTGCATCAGAGGAGAATTTTCTGCCGCTGCAAACCCTGCAATACATCGAACTGCTGCAAGAACATCAGTGTTGTTCCGAAGCATTGGCTTTGGCTTATCACGGTTTGGGAAATTACTACCGCGATCGCATTCTGGGCGGTGACGTTTCAGAGCAAAACCTGACAATCGCCATTCGCGCGATCGAACAAGTGATTGCCTATCTCGACGTTGACAGTAACTCGCAGCAAAATCAACCACTAACTGAGGAATGCGCGCGGCTGATTGCCCAATTGACAGAAAATTTAACTCAGTACGCCCAGGAGTCCCACAGCCTACCGCCAATTTCCGATTTGCTCAACGATCTCGGTACTCTCTACTGGATGCTGTCGCGCGATCGCACCAATGCCCTCAACGCCTCAGATCCAGTATCCAGCCTTGAACGCAGCATCGCCCTCTACCTTGAAGGTTTGAACCGAACAGATGCCGAAACCGTACCCCAAACCCGCGTTAGATTAAACAAAAATTTGGGAATCGCCTCGGCCGATTTAGCCCGCTATCGAGACAAGACAGAGAACTTGCAGCACGCAGTTGCAGCTTACCAACAAGCGCTGCTGGATCTAGACCCCGCCGTGGAGCCTCAGCAGTATGCTGCTGCTCAGAATAATTTGGCGACAGCATACTGGAATTTAGCCCAAGATGGTGAGCCGATCGTATATCTCAAAAGCGCGATCGCAGCTTACACCCAAGCCCTCTCCTGTTACAGTCCCGAACGAGAACCCCTCAACTATGCCGGAGTGCAAAACAACCTAGGTACCGCCTGCTGGAACCTCGCCCAGCACCAACCCTCAGAACCCCTGCTAGTCAGGGCGATTTCCGCCTACCGCGAAGCATTGAAATACCGCACCAGAGAATTAGTACCCGCAGCAGCAGCAGCCACCTACAACAATCTCGGTACCGCTTATTGGCATTTGGCGAACCAGTTTCAGCAGAAACAGGCGCGGACGGAATCATTGCAGCAGGCGATTACCGCCTACGAAGCCGCCCTGGATATCGCCGGAGAGATCGATCGAACCAAACTCACTTTTGACGCCTTGGCCGCCCGTAACAATCTCGGACTAGCCCACTATCAACTAGCCACCGACCCAGATTTCGCCGCTAACAAAGTCGCACAGACAAGCCATCTAGAAGCAGCACTGCACCACCAGTTGCAAGTGTGCGCCGAATGGGGACAACATCTCAATGACAAAGGGTTAATATATGGGGATAAACTCAACCTGCAAGCCCCGGCAAACTCCCAAGCTGCTGATTCCCGGCAAACAGCATTGAGCTATATTGTCAAAACGATTAGAGCTTTCTATAGTGAATGTGGGCTGCCAGGCCAAAATTTAGCCTTATCCAAAGTTCCCGGAGATTTATTGCCCGAAATCTTGCGTAGGTTATAAATATGGCTATAACTATTAAAAGCTCAATTTTTTCGAGATTTGTATCCAGTTTTCTATTATTATGGCTGAATCTTCTTGCCTAATTCTTCAAGCAAACTTGTGGTCATGGCCCCTGTAAAAATCCTTGTGGTTGATGACGACCCGGCAATCCGAAATTTAATTCACCGTTTTTTGAGCCAGCAAGGTTATCAAGTTGAGTCTGGCGAGGACGGTGAGACGGGTCTGGAATTATTTGAGCAACTCAATCCTGACTTAGTAGTTCTAGATGTAAATTTACCTGATACAACTGGTTACAAACTGTGTCAAGAAATGCAAAGACGCACGGGCGTGTTTGTGTTGATGCTGACTGCCCGAACCGATGAAGCTGACAAAATGAAAGGGTTTGCCGAAGGTGCTGACGACTACATTACTAAACCTTTTAGTCTTGTAGAGATTGGAGCTCGCGTTGCAGCAATTTTGAAGCGCAAACGCATAGTTACTCCCGCCGAACAACAAAGTCTTACTTTTGGAGAGCTACTAATAGATCCGGTTCGCCGCGAGGTAATTCTCGGCAGTCAGATAGTTGCTTTGACTGCTTTAGAATTCGATCTGCTGTACTGTTTGGCCAGCAAACCCGGTCGCGTGTGGAGGCGATCGGAATTGCTGCATGAAGTGTGGGACTACGAGTATGTAGGAGCCGATCGCGTGGTGGATGTTCATATCGGTCAAATTCGCCGCAAAATTGAACCAGATACCACTCAAATATCGATGATTCAAACCGTCAGGGGGGTGGGTTACAAGTTTGAGCCAACAACCTAGTAGCATTCGCCATTCCGATCTAGGGGGCGGGTTCACCAATATCTCTGATTCACATCCTCGATATTTGTAAACCCGCCCTCCCCACACAATAATTCAGATCGATCGAGTATCTGATTGTTTTTTCTGCAAATACTCGCCCACTTCTCGTGCACCCTCAAAACCCCTTCGCACGCAATCTCCCAAAGCCACGCCGCCAACGTAGTTACTGCACAAATACACCCCCGGCAAAGATTTTAAGCCTTCATCGATTTGTTGCAGGCGATCGAAATGCCCCAAATTGTACTGAGGAATCGCCCGCTTCCACACATTCACCGCTAAAACTTTTGGCTGCGGCACATCTGGTTTCAGCAAAATCCGAGACAAATCTCGGTGCACCTCCCGAACGATTTCTTCTGAGTCGAGATTGCCAATTTCCGAGTCTGTAGCCCCGCCGATGAAACTGGTGAGAGTGTGCCAGCCCGCAGGCGTGCGATCGGCAAATAAACTTGATGTCCAAATCGTCCCCAGAGTGCGAATTCCCTGCCCCCTCGGAATTAAATTTCCAAAACCTACTAATTTACCCTTGACATCCGAATGCGGATATGCTAATACCACGCAGGCAACCGCAGGATAAGTAAAAGCTTGTAAAGCGCTGCTAACTTCTGGTTGCAGAGGCTGCAACAAATCGGCTGTAACATAAGCCGGTGTGGTCAAAACCACGGTACGCGCCTCAACTTCCTGCTGTCCGTCGGGCGACGAGAATACAGCAATGTAAGTTTCGCGTTGTGTACGCTGGAGGCGAGTCAGGTGCCAGTTGAGTTTCACTCGATCGCCCAATTCAGCAGCGATCGCCTCTGGCAAAGCCTTTAACCCCTGTTTGAACGAACCCAACTCCCCCGGCCTAGTCTTAGGCACATTCGGGTCTGCAGGCATTTGCTTCGGTCTTTTCCTAGCAGAAAGCAGCGCCCCCGCCATCAGCCCGCCACCCAGATCAGCCATCTTTGCTACCCGGCCAAAAGCCGCCGCCGCGCTAAGTTGTTGCGGATCGCCCGCATAAACCCCAGAAACAAAAGGTTCCACCAACCGCTGCATCACTTCCTGCCCCAGATGACGGCGGAAAAATTGAGAAACAGTTTCCTCGTCACGCTGCTGCGAAAGTCCAGCGCCCATTGCCGGCGCGACAAACCCCAAAGCCCCGAACAACGCCCGCAGTTTCCCCGGAAAACTCAGCAACTGAGACTGAATCATCGCCGGTGGAGTCATCGGCACCGGTTGCAGCTTTTTTTGCCAATACACAAAACGAGGCAATTTGCGATCGGCAAAAATCAACTCCTGCTTCAATCCCACATCTACAGCCAACTTCATCAATTCTGGCGTCGGCGAAAAACTGTTCGGGCCCTCCTCCCAGAGAAACCCCCCCGCTGTCACAGTGGTGATGTTCCCGCCCACACGTCCTTGACTCTCAGCGACTAAAATCTTTAGCGAGGATGGACTCGTTGCTTCCTTGTGAAGTGCGTGCGCCAAACTCAAACCGCTAATACCCGCACCCACAATCAAGGTATCTAATAGTTCCATATTACATAGAAAAATATCGCAATCTTTATGTTACATGGCTTTGCACGGCTTGCGTTCTTTGCTTCGGGTACTGCCAAACCGCTTTCAGATTACCGAATTGGGAATTGGGAATCGGGAATTGGGAAGCTGTCGGGCATTTCTTAAGCATTTTTCTCGCAGGTTGTGGATTAACCTCTGCCCACCTCCCCGTCTCCCCGTCTCCCCGTCTCTCGATCTCGCTTTTGTATCCGCTGGGTCTGGTGTAAAAAAAGACCATCTGCTGTTATTAAGCTATATTCCCAAAAATACTATTTATTTAAAATTTTTGTATTATAGGGAACAGCGCCGAAAATTGCACTGGGAAACGCAGTAGTAAAGTGTCCAAAAAGATTTGAGTGGGTTAAACTAACTTTAGGAAAATTTTAGAGCTTAAGCAAGTCAGCACCCCGCTCTCAACAGATGGGGCTTTATGCCCTAATCAAAAGAGAAAGTTGACTAGCTATCGTCTTAACTGATTACGTTATCAAAAATATGGGTGTAAGCCCAAGCTGCTAGGCGATCGCGCGTGAAATATTTGAAACGGTAATTCTTCCGTTGAAAGTAGATCATAAAAGTACCAAGTGACCAAGTAGCCCCCTGTAGAAGTAATCAATATTCAAGGCGGTTAAAACTGCCTGATGAGTGTTTTCCTCGATCGGTCTACTCACATCTTGCACCATTCTCAAGAACAGGCAAGATGCCTGTTCCACAAAGAGTTAATTTCTTGTGGGTTGGGCATCCTGCCCGCCCATAAAAGCTTATTGAAAATGGGGCAACATATGAGTCTAAAGACACGAGGTTTCCACAATACTAAGCTTTTCTCATGAAAAAATACCCATGCAGGAAGTTATCAACTCGTTTCAGTCTTTTTTCTCTAACTCTGTTGATGCTTTCCTAGAGTGCGATCGACAGCAAAATTACCTATCGATCAATCCAGTCGCTGCTGCTTGGATGGGATTGGAGCCGGCTGAAATAGTCAACAAAACTAATCAGGAATTATTAAAATTATATCCCAATAATGCTGCTGTCAAAAATATAATTTCGCAGATTGATTCCTGCCTGCAACAAGTATTTATAACCGGGGAAACAAGGCTGGCAATTCATGAGGTGACGACGGCAGACGGCGGGATTAAAATTTACGAAACTGCTTACACGCCAGCGGTGGATGCCTCTAGCAAGCAGATGCGGGTTTTGGGCGTCGGTAGAGATATCACCAGGCATTACCGCTGGCAGCAGCAGAAAACTCAACAGTTGCGCCGATCGAACCATTTACTGTGGTTGAATGCAGCTAACAGTCCCCTGGCAATGGTGGGCTGGGATGAAGATTTTCGGATAGTTCAGTGGTCGAAACGTGCCGAAGAAATCTTTGGCTGGACAGCCGATGATATGATGGGCAAGCAGTTCGGCGATTTGGCTTTGATTTGCGAGGAAGATCGAGAGGCTGTAAGCGCGATCGAGCTTGAACTAGCCACTGGCAACGGCAATACTTCAATTAACCGCAACTATACTAAAAGCGGACAGGTAATTTGGTGTCGCTGGTTCAACTCGATTATTCGCAGCGGCGACACTTTTACCGTGCTTTCTTTGGTGGAAGATATCACCGATCGCAAACGGTTGGAAGCAGAAAAAGCCCAAGCTTCTCGCCTCACAGCAATGGTAGCCGATGTGGGTATTGCCCTCACCAAACACCCTGAAGATATCCTGCTTCCCTGCTGCGAGGCAATGGTGCGAAATCTCGATGTCGCTTCGGCTGAAATTTGGACTTTCAACTCTCAACATAATGTTTGCCAATTGCAAGCAGCATCGGGAATCTACAGCCGCACAGACGATCGGGCTAGGTTTATTGAAAGTAAGGTTAACTTTATAGCCAAACAGCAAAAACCGGAATTTGACTGCGGATTTGAACTGAACAATTTTGGACTCCCAGAGGAAGAATCCGCAAAAGCAACAGATGAGCAAAGTTCCGAAGTAGCAATTATCAATGCCAGTCAAAAGCCGACAAATTGCCCAATTCCCAAGCAAATTCTCACCTTCGCCGGCTACCCTTTAATAGTCGAAGAACGGCTGGTGGGAGTAATGGTAATTATCAGCAGCCAGCCGCTGACAGCACCGTTTCAGGAAACTTTAGCATCGGTTGCGGATGTCATTGCTTTAGGCATCGAACGCAAGCGTTCAGAAGCTGAATTAAAATCAGCTAGAGGGTTTCTAAATTCCGTAGTAGAAAATCTGCCGGTGGGAGTTTTTGCTAAAGATGCTTCTTCGCTGAAATTTGTGCTGTGGAATAAAGCGGGAGAAACGATCGCAGGTGTTACTTCTCAAGAGGCGATCGGCAAAAATGACTACGATATTTACCCCAAAGAACAAGCTGATGTTTTTACTGCTCAAGACAGGGAAATATTGACCGGTGAGCACAACCAATCTACTGTTAAAGACATAGGCGAAGAGCCGATCCAAACTCGCCACAAAGGTATGAGAATACTGCACACCCGCAAAGTGCCAATTCTCGACGCCACAGGCCGTCCTCAGTACGTTTTGGGGATTACTGAAGATATTACCGAACGCAGGCAGGTAGACGAAAGCGTGCGCCTCTACGACCAAATTGTCGAGAATATGCAAATTGGTTTGTACGTCTACCATTTAGAAAATATAGACGATGACAGCACTCTCAGGGCGATCGCCTCCAATCCTGCAGCTACCCTATTTACCGGATTAGAAATGGCGGATGTTTTGGGTATGACAATCGACGAGATTTTTCCCCACCTGCGATCGAAAAATATTCCCCAAGCATTTGCTTCGGTAATTCGCACCCAGAAAGCCGTAGAAGTTGAAGATATTGAGTGCGATGAAGGGGGTCGAATAACTCGCGCTTTTTCTATTAAAGCTTTTCCATTACCCAACAACTGCGTCGGTGTTGCTTTTGAAAACATTACTGGTCGCAAGTGCCTAGAACTAGAACTGCAGGCGTCTTTGGAAAAAACCGAACGTTCCGAACAACTCCTGCGTACAGTAATAGACAAAACTAGCGACTGGATTTTGGCCAAAGACAAAAATTTTCGCTGTATTTTGGCCAACAGGAGTTTCGCTCAAGCGATCGGCAAAACAGTCGAAGAGATAATTGGCAAATCAGATTTAGAATTAGGATTTTCAGAAGAACTCGTGTTTGGGAATTGGGCCAGAAATATCCGAGGCTTCCGCACAGACGACTCTGCTGTACTGGCCGGCGAAATCATCCACAATCCCTGCGATCCGGCAACTCTTGCTGACGGTTCAGTACATATTTTTGATACCCAAAAACTTCCCCTGCGCGACGCTGAAGGTAATGTATTTGCAGTGCTAGCTTTCGCTCACGATATTACCGAACGACATGAATCGGAAGCAGCTTTGCGTAGAAGTGAATCCAGATTTAGGTCTTTGGTAGCTAATATTCCCGGAGTGGTTTATCGCTGGAGGTGCGATTTTTCGACTAATTTTATTAGCGATGCCGTTTACTTATTAACGGGCTACCATGCGGCAGATTTTATTTGGCTTTTGGACAGGAGATGCCGGACTTTTGCTAGCATTATTTACCCGGAAGATTTGGCCAAAGTAGAAGCAACTATTCGGCAAGCCATAGGAAACAAAGAGTCTTATAACTTGGAATACCGCTTGCTAGCAGCAGACGGCACGGTTAAATGGGTGTGGGATAAAGGTTCTCCTGTGTTCGACGCAGATGGAAACGTTTGCTATTTGGACGGGGTGATTTTTGATATTAGCGATCGGTACTACGCCGAGGAAGCATTGCGCCAAAAAACTTTAGAGTTAGAAGCTGTTTTTCGCGCTTTGCCTGATTTGTATTTTCGACTAGATGCTGACGGTATAATCGTGGATTATTTGTCAGGAACTTCTTCGAGTTTATACGTACCTCCCGAACATTTTATTGGTCAACGCATCACAGACATATTGCCACCCAATGTCGCCGGTCAATTTGCCCAAGCAATCTTTGAAATTTCCGCAACCAGAAATTCAATCGATATAGAATATTCGCTTTCCATGTCGGAAGGAGAAAAAACTTATGAAGCCCGACTGTTGCCGTTTAATTCCGATCAGATTATTATTCTAGCCCGCAATATTACCCAGCGCAAACAAGCCGAAGCTCAATTAAAACATAAAAATCGCCAGCTAGAGCAAACATTGAAACAATTAGGCAGGACTCAAGCTCAACTAATTCAAGCGGAAAAAATGTCGGGTTTGGGACAGCTAGTGGCGGGAATTGCTCACGAAATTAATAATCCTGTCAGTTTTATTTACGGTAATATCACTTACGCTAGTGAGTATGCCAAAAACTTGCTGGAACTGTGCAGTTTGTACCAGGAATACTACCCGGAACCTGTTGCGGTTATCCAAGATTTGGCAGAAGAAATAGAACTGGAATTCATGAAAGAGGATTTCCCGCAACTGCTGACTTCAATTCAAACGGGAGCCGATCGAATTCGCCAAATAGTTCTGTCTTTGCGTAACTTTTCCCGCCTGGAAGAATCCGATCTTAAGCGTGTTAATATTCACGAAGGAATAGAGAGTGCTCTGTTAATTTTGCAACACAAGATTAAAGAAAATGGTAGAAATCGTCCTATTCAAATAGTTAAAGAATATGGGAAATTGCCGCAGATACAGTGCTACGTGGGACAGTTAAATCAAGTGTTTATGAATATTTTAAATAATGCTATTGATGCTTTAGCGAATGTCAGGCAGAGGAAGTGGGAATTGGCGACTTATGTGGAAGAGGAAGGGCAAGATTTTGCTAGTTTACCTTTAAGTTGTGACACATTGCCTTGGATTCGGATTCGCACGGAGGTGTTGGAGAATAATCGGGTGGCGATCGTAATTTCCGATAACGGGTGTGGAATGGCAGAGTCTGTTAAATGTCGGGTATTTGACCCGTTTTTTACTACTAAACCAGTAGGCAAAGGTACAGGTTTGGGACTGTCTATCTCCTATCAGATTGTGGTGGAAAGACACGGAGGGACGCTGCAGTGCATTTCGGCGCCGGGAGAGGGAACTGAATTTGCGATCGAGATTCCAATTCGGCAGAGGTAATGAGTCATTGGTAAGTGGTAGTTGCACCATAAAAATGATAATCTAATTAAAGGTTGTAAAAGTCAGGAATATTAGCATGGTATACAAAAGCATACATACTTCTAATGCAGTTGCACAACCAATTAAAGATGATGAGGATGATGATGATTCCTACGTTGACTATTTTTATGACGATCCGGGGGCTCCGCCGGGAACTCTCGACTTAGAACCCGATGCGCCGCCTCCGGAGATTGTATTAATTGACTATTGCGAAACAGCCGCAACTCGCGGTAAATTGGCAAATCCTCAAGACGCTTCGGCCTATTTAGATACAGCATCTGTTTCTTGGGTTGATATGTTGGGGTTAGGAAACAAAGAAACTTGGCGCCAAATGGGTAAAGTGTTTAATTTGCATCTTATGGCTCAAGAAGATGTGGTTAATGTACCACAGCGCCCAAAAGTTGTAGATTACGAAAATCACATTTTAATCATTGCCTGGATGGTGATACTTAAGCCGAATTCAGAGAATTTTCATAAAGAACAAGTTAGTTTAATTTTGGGGAAACATTACCTGTTAACTATTCAGGAAGAACCGGACTATGATTGTTTTGAACCCGTGCGCGATCGCATTCGTAAAGGACAAGGAACTATTCGCAAACACGGAGCCGATTATCTGGCTTATACTCTGTTAGATTCGATTATAGATGGCTTCTTCCCTGTATTAGAAGTTTATGGAGAGCGCATTGAAGAATTAGAGGATGAAGTGGTGGTGAACCCCACCCGCAAAACCCTGGAAAAAATCTATAAAATCCGGCGAGAATTGCTGACTCTGCGCCGCGCCATTTGGCCGCAGCGGGATGCAATTAATGTTTTGATTCGAGATAGCAGTGATTTGATTAGTCCAGAGGTGCGAATTTACCTGCGCGACTGTTACGATCACACAGTGCAGGTGATGGATATGGTGGAAACATATCGAGAGTTGTCTTCTGGTTTGATGGATGTTTACTTGTCTTCGGTTGGTAATAAAATGAATGAAATCATGAAATTGCTGACGGTGATTTCGAGTATCTTTATTCCTCTAACTTTTGTGGCGGGAGTATACGGGATGAATTTCAATACAGAGAAATCGCCTTGGAATATGCCGGAACTGAATTGGTATTTTGGCTATCCGCTGTGTTGGGCGGTGATGGTAGGAATCGCCTCTGGTTTAGTTTACTTTTTCTGGCGGCGCGGCTGGTTTGATAATTTTTCTACTGTGAAAGATGACTCATTAAAGTAACCGGATTGGAGATTTGAGATTGGGGATTGAAGATTGAAAAATCCAAAATCCTTTTATGTAAAAAGGTTTCCTGCCCCTAGTTGAATCCCTGCCATAAATCCTGGCATGATAATTCCCAACTTTTGGGCCTCCAGATTCATCCGTGAGTGATTTTAAGGGGAGTTGCAGGGAAATTTAATTGTTGGGCGGGCTTTCGGGCCCACCGTACAAGAGTTTGAATAAACTGAGATGTTGCACCATTCTCGCTTAACAGGCAAGATGCCTGTTCCACAATAAAATTCATCTCTTGTGGAACAGGCATCTTGCCTGTTCATAAAAAGCTTATTGACAATAGTGCCAGATGTGAGAATAAACACAAATGTCCAAATTAAGTGGGCGACAAGTTAAAATATTCAATCTCAAATCCCAAATAGATTGACGAACGATCGCGTACAATAAATCTGGGGAAAAAGTAGGCGCAGGCGGTTGCGGATTAGCGAAAGCTTGTCTGAGGAAAGTCCGGGCTCCCGAAAAACCAAACTTGCTGGGTAACGCCCAGTGCGAGCGATCGTGAGGATAGTGCCACAGAAAGATACCGCCAATTAGTCATTAGTCAGCAGTCATTGGTCATTAGTAAGTAACTGAGGATTTTTGACTGGGAAGCAACCACTAATTTGGTAAGGGTGCAAAGGTGCGGTAAGAGCGCACCAGCAGCATCGAGAGGTGCTGGCTCGGTAAACCCCAGTTGGGAGCAAGGTCGGAGGGACTATGGTTGGTTTTTTACCAGTGCCGTTTTTTGGTACCGCTTGAGGCGTCTGGTAACAGGCGTCCCAGATAGATAACTGCCCTCGAAAACTGCTTGCAGTTGAGAGAACAGAACCCGGCTTATGTCCGACTTTTTCCCCCCCATTTAATTAAAATTACCGCTTGGGAATCAGGTCAACAAATCCTTTCGACCTGTTTTATGTTGGGAAAGGTGTGCACTGCACACCCGGAGGAAGATTTTGGGTAAGGTGCACCATAAGCACCGGGAGGAATATTTAGTCTGTCAACTAATTTTTTTTTATTAATATGAATCTGATACCAGTTAAAAAAAATAATGCAACTTTTGAAAAGCTCCAAACCCGGATAGTCATCCGTGATTCCCACTTCTCAAATCTAAAATCTAAAATCTAAAATCTAAAATGGTATGATTTATCCGGGTCGCCAAAAGCAACTTGAAACATTAATTCAAAAATTGGGACTGACGAAGAATGCTTCGATAAAATGGCATCTCCTCGATTTAGCTTTGACTCATGCGAGCGCGTCAGCTAAGGCAAATTACGAGCAACTAGAGTTTGTCGGGGATGCAGTTGTGCGGCTGGCTGCGTCGGAATTGTTGTTTGAGATTTATCCTGACTGTACAGTGGGGGAATTTGCTGCTATTCGATCGATCTTGGTGAGCGATCGCATTCTTGCTAAAATCGCTGAAAGTTACGGGTTCGATCGCTATTTAATTGTTTCCAGCAGCGCCGCCGCAGACAAAACAGGCGCTGAACCCCGGCTGGCAGATGCTTTGGAAGCGGTACTGGCTGCGCTTTATTTGAGTACCCAGACGTTAGAATTAATTCGCCCTTGGCTAGATTCTCACTTTCAACGCCTAGCGGCGGAAATCCGCAGCGATCCGGCCCGCCAAAACTACAAAGCTGCTCTCCAAGAGTTGACTCAAGGCAAATACAAAACTTTGCCCAAATATAGCGTGCAAGAAACCGGGACAGTGCAGGGCGGGGAGGATCGTTTTACCGCAGAAGTTCTCATTCAGGGAAAGTTGGTAGCAGAGGGAAAAGGTCGATCGATCAAAGCGGCCGAACAAGCAGCGGCTCAGGCAGCTTTCAATAAATTAGTTGACAGTTGACTGTTGACTGTTGGCTGTTGACTGTTGACTGTTGACGGTTGACTGTTGACTGGTGTTATCAGTTATTGGTTATTTGTTAGCTGCTACCAATAACCCATAAGCAATAACCAATAACTACTGCCAACATTCAACAGTCAACAGTGATTTTTTTGAGTTAAAACATAGATAATAATAACAAAATATGCTATAATTACTGTGCGATTTTTGAAATTATAATTAATGAAAATCGGAATAGCTGTATTGGGTGCCGGTCGCTGGGGAGTTAACCTAATTCGCAACTTTCTCGAACATCCCAATAGCCAAGTTTTAGCGGTGGTAGACCCGAATCGAGATTCATTGGCGGCCGTTCAAAAACAGTTTAATCTTGATGCCTCGGTGATTCTAGCTACCGATTGGTCTCAAGTGCAAGCCTTGCCGGGACTGCAAGCTGTGGCGATCGCTACTCCAGCTTCCACACACTACACCCTCGCAGCAGCAGCGCTGAAACAAGGCTACCACGTCTTAGCCGAAAAACCCCTCGCCCTCAACCTGACTGAAGCAATAGAACTCTGTCAATTAGCCGAAAAACAGCAGCGGCAACTGTTCGTTGACCACACTTATCTGTTTCATCCAGCAGTCGATCGAGGCCAAAGAATTATTCAACAGCATCAACTCGGAAAATTGCGCTACGGTTACGCCCAGCGCACCCATTTTGAACCGGTTCGCCATGACGTTGATGCCCTGTGGGACTTGGCGATTCACGATATCGCTATTTTCAATACTTTGTTGGAACAAACGCCAATTGAAGTAAGGGCGATCGGCACTGTTTTTCCCAAGGAAGAAGGAAGTTCGGCAACGGATTCTGTAACGGATGTAACGGATGTAACGGATGTAAAAGATAGAAGGAACAAGGAAGAAGGAAGAGGGAACAAGGAAGAAGGAATAAATCAAGACGCAGAAGAAATTGATTTTCAATTTTCTCCTTCACTGTTGACTACTAATCCTGCAGAAAAACTAGCAGATTTAGTTTGGGTAACGCTCACCTATCCCGACGGATTTCAAGCATTTATTCATCTGTGCTGGCTAAATCCCGACAAACAACGGCGCTTAACAGTTGTTGGCAGTTTGGGAACCTTGATTTTTGACGAAATGTCGGCAGAAACTCCCCTGATTTTGCAGCGCGGCAATTCAGATTGGCGAGGGGAAGAGAATAACTCTTTTGAAAGTGCGTTAGCGAAGCCCGCCCCTACGGGGGCTACGCCAACGAAGAGGATCGCGCCGCAGCCAAAAAGCATCAGACACCGCGAAGTGTTGAGTTTAGAACAAGTAGAACCGCTGAGGCGAGTGTGCGATCGCTTCCTCAACTGCGTGCAAACTAATACCCCCTGTCTTACCTCTTCGGGCGCGGCCTCCGTCGAATTAATCCGCATTCTCAGCACTTTGAGCAAATCCCTCGAACTCGGCGGACAGCCCCTAATACCATTTTAGATTTGAGATTTTAGATTTGAGATTGGGAAAATCAGTCCTCAACTTTTGAAATTTCCCTTTTCCGTTACTAAGTCCGGGCTGTGAAAATAAAAATTTGACTGCTGATTGACAGGCAAAGAAATCATCACCATAGTACCTTGATTCACGCCTGCGCTGTGCAGGGTAATGCTTCCGATCATAGATTCCATTATCCTTCGCGAGATAGCCAAGCCCAAACCGTTACCGCCAAACCTGCGAGTTGTAGAACCATCAGCCATCACAAAAGGTTGAAACAATTTCTGCTGGTGCTCGGGATCGATACCAATTCCTGTATCTTTAATTGTCACCACCACCCAATCGCTTTGACCGCTGGGACCCGTTTTACTTTCCCCACTGCCGTTAAAACTAGCAGAATTAGTCCTCGATTCTAGCCGCACAGATATACTAATGCTGCCCGACTCTGTAAACTTAACGGCATTGCTCAAAACATTTAAAAACACCTGTTTGAGCTTCTCTGGATCGGCATGAACAATAATCGGATCGTGAGGATCTGGCAAACTTAACTTCAAGCCTTTTTCCTCAATTTGAGCCGCTTGCAAATCAATCGCGTCTTCAAGTACCTGAGTAATATCAACTACTTCTAACATCATGGAAAAGGTGCCGGCTTCTATTTTAGCAATGTCCAAAATATCATTAATAATATTGAGCAATTGCATGGACGAGTCGTGGGCGCGCTGTAAAAATTCCATTTCTTCATCTCGGTCATCGCAGTAGCCGTCCCGCACAATTTGAATAAAACCAATAATCCCGTTGAGCGGCGTTCTCAATTCGTGAGAAATATTGCCCAAAAATTCATTTTTTAATTGATTGGCAACTTGCGCTTCCTTGGTGGCGACTTCCAATGCTTTTGCCCTGGATCTGAGGCCCTGCACCATGCTGTTTAGTGCTTCTGATAGTTGATTAAATTCCCTAATTTGGAAATCTTGGGGCACTGTCTGCGACGCTTCCGTATCTACTTTCATGGCGTAGTCTCTCAGTTTTTCCACAGGACGCGCCAAGTCGCGAGACAGATATAAAGTCGCGATGATACTAGCAGCAACCAAACCTACAATTAAATTAAATAAAACTTGCTGAATTTCTTCCAAACCTGAGAGAGCGTAATCTAAACGAGAGACAGCTAAAATAATCCACTTGCTGTTCTCATGTGTAGTTGAAGGACTCGGGATAGCGGCGTATCCTGCTAGCAACTCTACACCATTTCTTTCAAAGGAAAATAGGTGGAGAAAAGCTGTTCCGCCGGCGATCGCCCTTTTGACAATACTTTTTAGTCGAGCGGCATCTGCCTCTTGGTCGATATTGCGGCCCACGCGGTTGACATTAGGGTGCGCCAAAATTGTCCCATCTTGGTCGATCGCCACCGTATAGCCGGCTAGAGAACCCTTGGGAGCGCTGGTTTGCACAGGCAAGGCAGACTGCAAACTCAAAGCATAACTCAACTGCAGGGTATTGCCCCGACGAATGTAAACAGGAGCGCTCAACACCAAACTCGCTTGGCTATCGGAGCCTTCTTTACCCGCATCGGGAAAATCATCAGCCCCCAAAGCCACCTTCTGATCGTTTGCTGTCGCCTGGCGCTGCGGAGGTAAGGACAGACTGATGTAAACGCTCTTGTCGTCCAGCAGCGTTTGCTGCTGCTGTACGGGCGGCCAAAATTTTGCCGGCAACGACTGAATCGGCTGCTGCCCGCAAGTGCTTGCTATCACTTGATTTGTCTTTAAGTTAGTCAATTGCAAGCAATCAACCTGCGCTGGCAACCGCTGCCCTAATTGCGCGATAAACTTTTGATAATCCTTCGGATCTACCGACTGCAACATCGAGCTTTCGGAAGCGCCGATCAGATTCGACTTCAGCGATTTCGCCCACTGTTCAATAGTGTCTGCTTTTCTGACTGCACTTTCTGTCAAGTTTTGACGAGCAGTTTCCAGAAGTGTCGAGCGTGCCTTGCGATAGGTAACATACTCCCCCACCAGTAGAACCGGTACGCTGAGCAACAAAATCCGCGACAGTAAAATACGGCGAAAGGAGGATTGACCTAACTTAACCATAGGAAATATCTAAATTAAGGTGCAACACCCAACAGCGACCATTACAGTGAAATAAACCAGACCGAAAGCATGAATCTGTCTAGGGGGCTCTGCTGACTGGACAACACAGCTTCAGAACAACATTTAAACACAATTATAGAAGCCACTGTAGTAATCTCGATTCTAAGTGTGTGGACTTAAAGATGCTCAGCAATTTGTTTGGCAACTGCCTGTGATCTAGGTCACACTTCCCTCTTCAATTCTTGGCTCGACTTGCGCCCCATCGCCCAGGGGCCCATTTTTCAGGCTGCAAAAAGCGTCGGGTGGAGATACCGCAGTTGCTTGAAGCTAGAATCGCATAGATGCACTCTGACACCTAAATTAACGGGCAAAAAGTTCTGTCTCCGGGTAGTACACAGAGAGAATTCTGCTCGATCGGACTTTTTCTTTCCGAATGCCTTCGAGAGATGGGCCAGAGATGGGCGATGCGAGATTTGGCATCCTGTCAAAGATTTCTTTTGCCATCCGATTGATTCGGTGACAATAATTCACCGGTCAAACAAAAAGAATGAGACGATCGAGCTGTCGATCGACTCTGCCAACCCTAATGTGGGGAACCTTGGCCCAAACAGTGCACCCACGCTCCCTAAATTCGCGGTCTCGGCAATAATCTCCATAGCTTAATCGATGAAAAAAAACTTTAGCAATTATACGTATTATTACACAAACAACCGTCCGAGATATCATCACGCATATTTGATATCTGATACTTTTAATTCAGACAATCCCCGACAATCGGCAACAATCTGAATATAGCACACTCATCAGACAGGTCCCAGAGTATGGTGGTATCCC
>NZ_JAUBTT010000226.1:0-2743 GCF_036705125.1 Microcoleus sp. B7-D4 | reverse complement strand
ACCCATTAATCGCTGTGTTTCTTTAGGATGCTCTTCAATATGATTGAGTATGTCGCTCATGTTTCTGTGTCAAAAAAGCTTTATGATGTGATATTACCACGAACTGTTACTATTTTTGGAGATGTCTAATTCGTTTGAGTAACTTTGTCAGTCCTTTTTTCTTGTAATTAAATCCAGAACCTAAGTCTTGAATTGTTTCAAATTGCCAGCCGTTAGCAGCACTAAACGATTCCCAAACAGCAGCTTGACGCTTTAAATCATCTTTTTTGTCATGACTGGAAACTCTGGCATAGTTGATAGTAATTCGCTCATCTGCCTGGTTCAAGTCTCTGGGAACGATTCGCTTGATATCCGCAAGATAAGTAGTAGTTCCGAATTAATTACACAATATTTCTACTGAAACCCTTGCCTAGCAAGGAGTTTTTATGTAATTAATTTTGTGTGGTTACTTAGAATCGTCTCTGTCCAGTGGGGGAGCGTTCAAACCTAATTTTTCCTGCATCAGTCCAGCGTCTTAGTGTTTTTGTCGAGATACCTAATTCCTTAGCCGCCTCTCCAATTGAAAGTGTCACGTCTGATTGAGTCTCCAAGGTTGCTTACCTCTAATAATACAACTCAATAGTTACCCAATCAGGAAAGAATGTTAAGCTATGTCTAAAAAAATCATCCAGCATCCACCCCTTTGTTGAAAGCGATGAGCGAGCGATTATTGGGTCGTGGAAAGGTCAAAATGCAGGTTATTGGTGCTTTGATGCGGAAATTGGTGCATTTGGCTTTTGGGATTTTAAAGTCCCAAAAGCCTTTCGACCCTAATTAAGTACCTACACAAAATTAATTACACATCCGACTTTGTTACTCTTTAGAGGTATCAAGGGTTTCAAGTCAACTCAGTCGGCAATTAATTTTGTTTACCTACTTATTTGACTGCTACCCCTTGACAGGTCAAGACAGTATCTACAAATTTGTCCGCGATTTTACCATGTAGGGGCGGGTTCGCCAAAATTTTTGACACCCATCAACAAATTATATAAACCCGCCCCCACCCCACCAACAAATTGTATAAACCCTCCCCACTACGCCAATAAACGATCTAAACTGACCTCAGAATTGGCAGATATTTTTAACCTATTTTCGCACAGCTTCCAGCAAGCGAGAATAGTAAAAGCTAGTGCTAGTCATCGCTGTTCTGTTAATCACAAAACCGTTGTTTTCTAGGATTTTGATAATATCAGCTTCGCGGTGCTGGTAAGCGCGGGTAGTTTTGCTCGGGCCGGGGAAAAGTTCGCCAAATTTTTTGAGGGCGGTGAGTGCTAAAGTTTTGGGGGCAAAACTGATAATTAGTCGCGATTGGGCGATCGAACTTAGGTGAGCAATCATTTCCGCAGCCTTATCTTGAGGATAGTGGATCAGCACGTCCAAACAAATAACAGTGTGAAATTTGCCGGTTAAAGCTTCCAAATCTTGGGCGGCGAAGGAGATGTTGTAGAGCTTGCCGGGAACTGCTGTCGATCGAGCGTAGGCTTCTGCTACCATCTTTTCAGAGATATCGCTAGCGCAAACAATCGCCCCAGCCTCAGCCAGAGGAATGCTCAGAGAGCCCACACCGCAGCCGGCATCGCAGACACAAAGCCCGGGTAAATTGCCGTCAGCTTGCAGCCATTCGATGACTGTATCCACCGTTTTCTGGTGCCCGGTGCGGATGTCTAGCTGAACTTTATTGACTTTGCCGTCGCCGTAAATTCGCTGCCACCGATCGAATCCCGTCGAGTTAAAATACTGTCTAACTATAGTCTTGTCGTCTACCAAATTCATCGATCTGCCTGCTGCTGAGTGATTGCCAACGGTTAAATATTATAAAGCCGCAGCGACAGTTATTGTTGACCGAAAGTAATTTAGTCCGGGGCCCCCGGATTCATCCGTGGAGGGAGAAAAAAGCTCGCTCCTCATTATCACAAGCCCCCGGATTCATCCGTGGGGTCGCTTTCTTCAATTCTTCAATTCTTCAATTCTTCAAATCTAAAATAGAAAATCTAAAATCTAAAATCTAAAATCTAAAATCGATTGACACTCCCCACCCAATTAAATTGAGTTACATTTACTTATACGGGCGATCGCAACTCGAACAATCCCGAATTTAGAAACTAATTCCATAAAAACCGAGTTCAGCCGATCGCACATTCTAGCGATAATTTTAATCAGCCCTAAATTAAAAAAATATGGTGCTACAAGACCATTTCCGCCCGCCGCTGTCGGTTCGCCGTCACTGGCACGCCTTTCACAACGCCTGGGCGACTTACATTGCATCGGATTTGAATGCCAAATTACCCGCAAATTACTTTGCCGAACCCAACGTGCAGTTTGGGATTGAAATTGATGTAGCAGCTTTTGAGGAACCTCTACCGGAGTTTGATTGTCCAGAGACGGTAATTCGTTTGCCAATAGATTTCCCAAACAATTGGATGTCACCCCCAGCCCAAAGCGTGCCTTTTCTAACTGCGGCGGAAACGGTGCAAGTCAGTATTTTTAACACTGAAGCCGGCCCGGTATTAGCCGGTGCAATTGAATTAGTAAGTCCTGCCAACAAAGATCGTTCTACTCATCGCGGTGCTTTTGTTTCTAAGTGCGAGACGTATTTGCGCCAGGGAATTGGGTTGGTAATAGTTGATGTTTTGACACTCCCCGTGCTAAAGCAGCGGGGATTCTCCGGAAATTAATCCGGATATCCTTTTTTCTGGATAACCGC
>NZ_JAUBTT010000109.1:0-26544 GCF_036705125.1 Microcoleus sp. B7-D4 | reverse complement strand
TCGGATAGCATCGGTAGCGATATCTAGCTTTCATTTGTTTTTGATATTTACTGTCTTTATCTTAACATAAACCAGAAGAAAAAGCCGTCCTAAAAGGACGGGGCTTTAAACCCAAAATTTTCGGTAATTATTCAGGCTGCGCCTCAAACACCTTACCGCGCTCTTAGTAACGTGTGAAACCACTTTTTGCCTCCAGGAGTATTTGAGATTGATTCTATAAGCAGCGCGGGGCTTGTATTAAAAAATCCTCACATCGACTTTATTTTAAATAGGAGTTACCCTTTTGAACCCCGTTTCTTGGAAAAAAATCGGTTGAGCAACGAAAAATCTAGGAATCAACTGGCTTTCTGAGGAATAGTGCGTAATTCCTATTTTTAAATTAACGATTAAGAATTGGGAATGAAGAATAAGGAATTGGGATTTAAGAATATTCCTTCTTCACGCTTGACATCGTTCTAAAACGGCATCAGCGGTACGAACTTTAACGCTTAGTCTTAACGGCTGCTAGTTGAAAACTAGCCGTCTGGTCAACAGGCTTTATTCAAGCCCACATCATACCCTACGGGTTAGTGTGCGGTAGTTGACGTGTAGCTAATTTTGTTAGCTTTCAGAGAAATAGCTGGCGTCCGGTCAAAATCGAGCCATTGGGCGATCGCCCCTGAAACGCCGCCACAAGGTTTGTTGCGGGGCAAAGATGCTTTTTCTAGTACCAAAACAGAAGGTCTCTGTTTTGCGCGGTGATAAGCTGCTGTGCTACCTGCCGGGGCTGCACCGACAATAATGCCATCAAACATTTTTGGTTATGGGTAATTGGTTATGGGTAATTGGTTATGGGGAACAGGGAATTAGTAACTGGTAATTGCTAACTCTTGAAGTGTTAAATCTTGAGTTTTTAACTCACAACTCACAAATCATCGAGCGTCTGGGCGTTGTTCGCGGCCGACTCTGAGCAATCTCAAAACTATTCCTATTCCCCCTGCCCAATTTCCCATTCCCTAAACAGTCGTGATATCTTTCTCTTTCGATGCCAGAACTTCTTCTATTTTCGCAATGTACTTGTCCGTCAGCTTTTGAATTTTATCTTGCAAGTCCCGCGATTCATCTTTAGAGATATCGCTGCTTTTTTCCTGCTTGCGAATTGAGTCAACGGCATCGCGGCGGATATTGCGAATTGCAACTTTACCTTCTTCAGCAAACTTACTGGCCATTTTGACAAATTCTTGGCGTCTGTCGCTCGTCAGCGGCGGAATGTTCAAGCGAATAACAGAACCGTCGTTGTTGGGCACGAGTCCTACATCCGACAGGGAAATTGCTTTTTCGATCGAGGTCAGCGCTGTGCGATCGAACGGTTGAATGGTGATCGTAGTCGCATCCGGGGTGCCGATGTTGGCAAGGGATTTGATCGGAGTTGGAGAACCGTAGTAATCTACCATGACTCGATCGAGGAGGGAGGCGTTGGCCCGTCCCGTCCGAATAGTATTAAAAGACCGTTGAGTAGCCTCAACTGCCTTTTGCATATGATCTTCTGCTTCAGCTAACTTCACAAAAACCTCCGACAAGAGTTCCAATAGATTCTCCCATTACAGCTCGGTAGATGTTGCCCGACACCGAGAGGTCAAATACCATAATAGGAATATTATTTTCTTTGCAAAGGGCGATCGCCGTACTGTCCATCACCCGCAAATCTTGATTCAAGACGTGGGCATAGGTGAGGGTTTGATACCTGCGCGCGTTGGGGTTGAGGTGGGGGTCGGAATCGTACACCCCATCTACCTTAGTAGCTTTAAAAATGACCTCTGCATCAATTTCAGCCGCCCGCAAAGCTGCTGTTGTATCAGTAGTAAAAAAAGGGTTGCCAGAACCGGCACCAAAAATCACTACTCGTTTTTTTTCTAGGTGGCGAATCGCCCGCCGCCGGATGTAGGGTTCAGCTACTTCTTGCATGGCGATCGCCGATTGCACCCTCGTTGGCACTCCTGCTTGTTCCAGGGCATCCTGCAAAGTGATAGCATTCATCACCGTAGCAATCATGCCCACATAATCAGCCGTTGCCCGATCCATCCCTGCCGAAGCAGCTTTCACCCCGCGAAAAATGTTGCCGCCACCGACAACAATCGCGATTTGAATGCCTTGGGACACGACTTTGGCCACTTCCTGGGCGATCGACTGAACCACTATCGGATCGATCCCGTAGCCCAAGCTGCCCATCAGCGCTTCACCGCTGAGCTTCAGCAAAACTCGCTGATAAACCATCCCCATGTCGCCACTATTTTTTTACTCTTTTTGCCTCCACCATAAGATAGCAGTACGGGTGCATTTTGAACATCAATTGCCCGGAACAGGCATCCTGCTTGTGTTGCAAGAGAATTTGTTTGTGGCGCGGGCTGCTAGGTGAACAGGCAAGATGCCTGTTCCACAACCGGATTTATTTTTTTTCTGTGAATGCTAGGTGAACAGGCAAGATGCCTGTTCCACAACCGGATTTATTTTTTCTCTGTGAATGCTAGGTGAACAGGCAAGATGCCTGTTCCACAACCGGATTTATTTTTTCTCTGTGAATGCTAGGTGAACAGGCAAGATGCCTGTTCCACAACCGGATTTATTTTTTTTCTGTGAATGCTAGGTGAACAGGCAAGATGCCTGTTCCACAACCGGATTGATTTTTTTTCAGTGAATGCTAGGTGAACAGGCAAGATGCCTGTTCCACAACTGGATTTATTTTTTGTGGGGAGTAGGGGTTGGGCACTCTTAGCCCGCCCTTAAAAGACTCAATCCTTGGGAACGAAATTAAGAGCAGCAGAATTCATGCAGTAACGCTGACCGGTAGGTTTCGGCCCGTCGTTAAATACGTGACCGAGATGAGCATCGCAAACAGCGCACAGTACCTCTGTTCGGCGCATGAACAAGGTGTTATCCGACTCGCACTTGACATTTTCTTCGCTAACGGGAGCGTAGAAACTCGGCCAACCAGTACCGGAATCGAACTTTGTTTCTGATTTAAATAGCTCAGTGCCGCAGCAAATACACTTATAACTTCCGGTTTTTTTGTTGTCGTGATATTCGCCACTAAAAGCTCTTTCCGTTCCTTTTTTGCGGGTGACTTTAAACTGTTCGGGCGTGAGTTGTTGTTGCCATTCTGCGTCGGTTTTTTGAACTTTTTGAGTCATGATTTGATGTTTGGTTAAGATGTATTTAGCTGTTGAGTGTTGACGGTTAACTGTTAACTGTTGAGTGTTGACGGTTAACGGTATATTGCTAGTTAACTCAGGCTTCCATTAATATTAACCTAATTGGCTCGATATGAACATACCAGGGAAAAGGATTGTCCTTAATAGCCCTCCACTTTTCCTTGAAAACTTCGGCTTGCAAGTGATAATCTTGGGAATCAGTGGGAGGCGAGTGCAATTTGAGATATAATGTCACCCGGTGCGGAGTTTCCACAGTCGAGGCGATCCAACAAGCAAAAGTATTTTCACGATCGCACCCGCTAACAAAACTCAGTTGATGAGCCCGAATTCCCACAGAAACTAGAGATTTGGGAATTGGTTCGACTACAGTCAGAGTACAGCCCCAGTCGATCGCCTCGACGAGAGTTTCTGCGATCGGTTTAGCGGCAGAGAAGTTCTTACAGCCAGTCAACTGGGCGACGGTGAAGTTGCCAGGGCGATCGAAAATGTTCTCTTTGGTATCAAAGGCGATCGGCTTTCCCTCCGCCAATACCAACAGATTTTTGCACACCCGGTAAACTTCCTCTAAATTGTGGCTGACAAACAAAGTAATTCCCCGATAATTAGCCAGAGTCTGCATTAACTCCTGTTCCAGTTGACTGCGTAAGTGAGTATCCAAAGCAGAAAACGGTTCGTCTAACAGCAGCAATTCTGGAGAAGGGGCGATCGCCCTCGCCAAAGCCACCCGTTGCTGTTGGCCCCCCGAAAGTTCGTGCGGGTAGCGGTTTTCCAGTCCCGACATTTGCACCGAAATTAGCTGTTCTTTTACCCGAAGTTCTTGCTCGCTTTCAGATAAATGCTGCAAGCCAAACGCAATATTTTGAGCAACAGTCAGGTGAGGAAATAAAGCATAGTTTTGAAACAAAAAACCGATGCGACGGTCTTTAGAAGGTACATTAATGCCCTGTGCTGAGTCAAATAAAACCCTGCCATTGACTGCAATTTTACCACTCCTGGGAGTTTCCAAACCAGCGATGCAGCGCAGAGTCATGCTTTTGCCGGAACCCGACGCGCCCAAAATTCCCAGCACTTCCGGGCTAATATCGAAGCTGACATCCAAGGCAAAGCTGGAGAGAGGTTTAAAAATGCTTAAACAAAGTCCGCTTTTGGGTTGTTGTTGGGGTTTTGTGGTAAAACTAGACGCGAATTTAGGAAGATTTGATTGCAGTCTTTGGCTCGAATTCTCTTTGGGCGATATCCTTTGTAAATCCGTCCAAAAATTAACAGCAGTTAGCACGCTCAAAGAAATACTCAGAATAATCAAAACCCAAATACCAGCTTGCCTCATATCCCCAGCTTCCACAGCAAAATAAATTGCCATCGGGATAGTTTGAGTTTGTCCGGGAATATTCCCCGCTAACATCAACGTCGCGCCGAATTCACCCAAAGCGCGGGCAAATGCAAGGATAGTTCCTGCTAAAATTCCCGGCCATGCTAGCGGCAACATAATTCGCCAAAAGACTTGCCACTCCGAGGCTCCCAAAGTGCGGGCTGCGTTGAGAAGATTGGCATCAATTTGCTCAAAAGCTCCCAAAGCAGTTTTGTACATGAGGGGAAATGATACAACTGTGGCAGTAATGGCGGCGGCTTGCCAAGTGAAAATTATAGTTAAGTCGAATTGTAGCAAAAATTGCCCGATCGCCCCATTTCTCCCAAACAGCAGCAGCAGCAAAAATCCCACTACTGTCGGCGGCAAAACTAAGGGAGAAATTAAAATGCCTTCAATCAAAGCTTTACCTCTGATGCGAGTTGAAAGCATCCACCGAGCGGCGGCTATTCCCATGAAAAAGGTGATAAATGTCGCAATAGCGGAGGATTTTAGAGATATCCAGAGCGGAGAAATATCAAATTCCATAAATCGTAGGGACGGGTTTCACCAACAATAATTGCCTCCAACAAATAATTTCCTAAACCCCCCCACACACAGATAAATCAAAATGTATAATTTGGGGATTCGCTTGTAGGGGCGGGTTTTACCAACAATCTTCGGCTAATACCAATAATCTCGTAAACCCGCCCCCACCCAAGGGCAAATCGAAATGTACCTCTTTGAATACACAAGGTTATCTGTTGTGTGAGGGCGGGTTTATATAGATTGTTGGCGGGAATTAGATATTGTTTGTAAAACCCGCCCTACAAAATTTGGTTGTATCTCACATCTTGCACCATTCTCAAGAACAGGCAAGATGCCTGTTCCACAAAGAGTGAATTTTCTTGTGGAACAGGCATCTTGCCTGTTGCTAAACAAGTAATTGAGAATGGTGCAACATCTCAGTTGTATGAGACTAATTGGTGAGCCATCCCAAATCCGTATTTCTGAAATACTATTTTAGCCCGATCGCCCGCCAAAAAGTCAACAAACGCTTTCGCAGCAGCCGGATTGCGGCTGTTTCTGATAACTGCCAGCGGATAAACAATGGGCGAATGCAAATTTTCGGCAGCCGTTAGCCGCACAGTTACTTTGTCGGAGGCTGTGGCGTCAGTCGCATAAACTATACCAGCATCAACGTTACCGCTTTCTACGAATGTAAGCACTTGGCGGACGTTATTTCCTAGCACTAATTTTGGCTGTATTTGCCCCCACAATCCAAGTTTATTTAGCATTTCCTGAGCGTATTGTCCGACAGGTACGCTCTTGGGTTCGCCGATCGCAATTTTCTTGATTCTGCCATCTGTCAACTGTTTGAAATCGCTCAAAGCAACACCGTTTTTGGGAGTAATCAAAACTAGGCGATTTGTCAGCAAATTGCGGCGCGTGTCGTTAATTAGCAGGTTAGATTGCTGCAAAGCATCCATTGGGTTGGTGGCGGCGCTGAAAAATACATCTACCGGGGCGCCTTGCTGAATTTGCTGTTCTAGAGCACCGGAAGCACCAAAATTATAAGTAATAGTAAAATTCGGATTACTGCTTTGATAAACAGTTTTGATTTCCCCTAAAGCTTTCGAGAGACTGATAGCAGCGGATACGTTTAAGGACGTTTGCTGCTGTGTTGTTGTTGGGGAAACGCTTTTAAACAAGTTCCAAGCAATCAGCAGTGTCAGCGCTACAGCGGCTGCGACGATCGAGTTGAAAATGCGTTTTCTTTCCACAAGGCTGTATTATAATTTGCCCTAGGCCGATCTACACTATCTGTAGTAGTAAGGTGCGCCCCGCACACCTTACAAGTAGATGCTGTTTGTCCAGGATTATCATCTTCTAATGACTGATGACTGCTGACTAATGACTACGATCGCCATTTGACGGAACAGCCGATCGCCTCTGTAGTTGAAGGCTCAACGGGTTGACTGTTGAGCAATTGGTCGATCGCACTCCGCAGATAAGAAACCTGCACCGCCGCCGGATCGTCAGCGTTGTCGTCAATTAAACCTTTATAGCGCAGTTTGCCGTCTTGGTCTAACAAAAAAACCTCCGGCGTTTTAGAAGCCCCAAAACTTTCAGCCACATCTTGAGCAACATCTCGGATGTACGGGAAGTTGAGTTGATTGTTGGCGGCAAAAATTTTCATATTCTCAAAACTGTCGTCGGGATATTGGTTTGCATCATTAGCATTAATCCCGATTAAAGTAACATCTCGATCTTGAAAATCTGCTTGAAGTTCTTTCATACGATTGAGATACAACTGCACGTAAGGGCAATGATTGCACATAAATATCACCGCGATCGCCCGAAATTTTTCTAAATATCGAGCTAAATGGTGAACTTCGTCGTCAACTCCCGGCAGTTCAAAATCGGGAGCGTAGCCGTTAATGGGAGTACCCGTTGTATCCATTAGTAAACTCATGTTTTCAGGAGGTGAAGAGCAGTATTGGCCAGCATGAAAGATGAAACAATCAGCACGAATAAAATTGGCTGTTGTTTAGCTTTAGCTTAATTCTAGCCTTGCCAACAGCCTATTGTGATTCGTACTTCGCTATTTATCCCTCGTCTGGCTTTAGCCAACCTTGAGCCAGAGCTTGGTATCCAATAAGTTTGTATGCTAATTTGGCGGCGGTAAATTCTGAGACTACAGAATCTACAATAGGTGCTAATTCCATAATGTCACACCCGATTACTTCGTATGACTCGAAGATGCGACGCAAAAATGCGGTGAGGGAATACCAATTTAACCCGCCCGGTTCGGGTGTTCCCACCCCTGGAATTAACGTCGGATCGATGCCGTCTAAGTCGATCGTCAAAAATACTCGCTTAGTTGTTATGCTGGCAATTGCCCGATCGGCCCAATCCGGTTGAGTAGCAATTTCGCGAGCTCGAATCACGTTTAGCTGTTTTGCTTTAATTAAGTCTGCTTCTTCCTTGCAGATAGCGCGAATCCCGATTTGCAGTGTGGGCAAGCCCATATCTACAATACGTCGCATCACGCAGGCGTGGTTGTGAATCGAGCCTTCGTATTCGTGCCGCAAGTCCCCGTGGGCATCGATTTGCACGACTGTGAAAGGTTCATCCGGGTATGCTTGGCGATAACCTTCGACAACGCCGGCAGTGATGCTGTGTTCGCCTCCGAGGGAGATCACAAATTTATTTTCGGTAACTAGCTGGTAGACTGCTGCTTGGGTGACTTGCAGCATTTCTGAGGATGAAACTGGTTGCCTGTTGCGGGTATCGGCGATCGGCTCTTGTGTATAAATTCCGACATCGTAGCAAACTTCGGAATCCAATTCTTCGTCGTAGCACTCGAGTTGATGAGAAGCTTCTAGAAGTTTAGCGGGCCCGTTTTCGCACCCCCGGCGGTAAGTGGTGGTAGCTTCGTAGGGAATTGGTAAGATAACTACTTTGGCGGTGTCGTAGTCTGGTACAATTTCTGACCCCAGAAACGGTACGACAGCAGTGGAAATGATCGTTGGCATAAGGGAAATTTTAATACAGCAAAGAAGTCAGCAGGTTTAATCGTGACATAATATCGGCTCTAACTGCAAAGTAGTCAGTTGGCAGTTGGCAGTTGGCAGTTGGCAGTTGGCAGTGTTGACAATGCCCTATGCCCCATGCCCTATGCCCCATGCCCTATGCCCTATGCCCCATGCCCAATCTAAAATCTAAAATCTAAAATCTAAAATCTAAAATCGTATGACATCTTCTACTCCCACTTCGTCAACTGCTGTTGCACCTCAAACTTGGCTGTGGAAAGGCTTTCCGATTTGCTATCAGGCTGCGGGTTCCCAGGGGCCTGCGGTGGTGTTTGTCCACGGTTTTGGTGCGTCTTGGGGCCACTGGCGCAAGAATTTGCCGGCGCTGGCTGCTGATTGCCGCTGTTATGCGATCGACCTCATCGGTTTTGGCGGTTCTGCTAAACCCGCGCCCAAACTTGAGATTGACTATACTTTTGAAACTTGGGGACAGCTAATTGCTGATTTTTGTCGGGAAGTTGCGGGCGGGCCGGCTTTTTTGGTGGGAAATTCGATCGGCTGTGTGGCAATTATGCAAGCAGCAGTGGATTTTCCCGATATTGCTTCTGGCGTAATTTTACTCAATTGTTCCCTGCGCTTGCTGCACGATCGCAAACGCGCCGAATTGCCTTGGTATCGCAGTTTCGGAGCGCCAATTGCACAAAAGATTTTAAATGTCAAGTGGATAAGTCAATTATTTTTTAAACAATTAGCAACGCCAAAAACAGTAAAAAAAGTGCTTTTGCAAGCATATCGCCGTCCTGAAGCTGTCAGCGAAGAACTGGTAAATATGCTGCTGGAACCGGCTAAAGACAGCGGCGCAGTGGAAGTATTTGTAGCATTTATCAGTTATTCTCAAGGCCCGCTACCGGAGGATTTGTTGCCTCGTTTAAGCTGTCCGGCTTTGATTTTGTGGGGTACGGACGACCCTTGGGAGCCGATCGCATTGGGGCGAGAATTGGCAAAGTTTCCGGCGGTTGAAAAGTTTATTCCTTTGGAGGGAGTGGGCCATTGTCCCCAGGATGAAGCGCCGGAATTGGTCAATCCTATTTTACTCGATTGGATTAAAGAGCGATCGGCATTTGCAGACAATTAGTGCTTTTGCTCCTTTGGTGCGGGAAGAATTGGTATGATTGAACCGCGAAGACGCGAAGAACGCGAAGGAAGAAGAAATTAGGACACGGCACTGGTGTGTCCTCGGTATCATATGGAGTGCAGCCGTAATTGATATTATATCAAATCTGTTAGCATCGGAATTATTGATATCTCTCTTCTATTCATCTGCGTTAATCTGCGTCAATCTATTGTCATCTGCGACCCGACAAATTCTCTTTTTTTAACCGCAGATGAGGGCAGATAAACACAGATTAACGCAGATGAATTAGATCGATGGCGAGCGCCAAAGCAATGTAATTCTTTTGCAAGTTGTACCAGACACTCAATCCGATACAGGTTAAGATTTTATGCCAGTCATATCAAGTCCGGTTAAATAGATATGGCTTACCCAAGCAATCTTTGATGTTGAACCACAAATCATATATTAAAATAGTAAAAATGTTCTATCTAACTGCGATCGCCTCATGTCCCTAAAGGCTCATACCAATTTCCTCGCAGCATTCGAGCCCAATCAAGTCTACGAATCGCTCACAGAGGGTCGCATAACCAGTGATGTTGTTCAGGCGGGTGACTTAGTTTTACCTTCAGGGCGTATTATTGCGTGCGACCCCGGTTGGCTGTGGTGCAAAGACGTTGCCCCATTTACCAGAACCGTTCCACCAGGGCGCTATCCTGTGTTGCTAAGTGTGGTTGACTATTGGACCATTGCCTGTGCGATGGTTAAGTTTTGCTCTGAATCCCCTGTCCGTTGGGAGATGGCTCTGCGTCCAAGTGAGGATTGGGCCGAGTTAAGAGGGAATCAGTTTTTTGGCTATGGTGTTGATGCGGGAATGGGCTGTTTTGTGGATGCTCAGGTAGTTGAGCGGCGTTCTGCTGAAGAATTGCAGGGTCTAGTCGAGGGTGCCTTTGAACAAAAGTTGCAATTGGATGCCTGGCTAGCAGCTCAGGATCTGGTAACTCAATTGACCTACCCATTTCAGCAAATTATCGATCCGAGTGGTTTCAATCTCACCCTAGACCCCGATACTAACACTTTCAATCTCACCCTAGACCCTGATACTGAGGGCAATGCGATCGCATTTTCAAGTGGATACGGGGATGGTTCCTATGCCAGTTATTGGGGGTTCACAGCCGATGATGAACTGGCTTGTTTGGTCACTGATTTCGGGGTACTGCTTGAGGGCATCACGCAAGATATCGAGATTGAAGCAGTCACAAGGTTCCTAGAAAAATCCATAGAGCATCCTGACTTGGAGCGGCTTGAGGTGGCTATCAGACTCAGCCTTCATCGCCCAAGTTGGGTTCAGCTTAGTGATGATTCGCTGAACGATCAACCCAGCAACCCAGATTGCATCTTGGTTTTGGAAGGACAGGGGCGGCAGCCCTGGAGCGTCAATTTAGACGCTGGCGATCGCTGTTTTGCGGAGCGTTGTATGTTTTCATTGATAGAAGAGGATAGGTGGTACAAAGAACATTGGTTCAATGAGCCGTTGCCAGCCAATGCAGTATTGAAGATGACATTTACTGCTGAGGTTTATCCACTTCAACCTGTGACAACAAATCCGTGATTGTGGCCGGAATCAATGACTTCCCCAATTTCTCCCCATCACCGTTTTTTCAAATATCGAGTTGCTCTGCTAATCAGCATTACTGTCATTATCCCTTTAGGTTACGTAGTGAGATTTTCTCGCGGCCCTGCACCGGAATGGTTCAACGACTCTTTTGGGAGCATAGCTTATGAGGTATTTTGGATTTTGCTGGTAGTTCTGATATTGCCGCGATTTTCGCAAATTAGGGCGGCTGTAGCTGTGTGTCTAGCTACCTGCGGAGTAGAGTTTCTCCAACTGTGGACTCCTCCGTGTCTACAAGCAATGCGAGCTACTTTACCAGGAAGGCTGATTTTGGGAAATCACTTTAGTTGGTCAGATTTTATCTCTTATTTTGTGGGGAGTTTTTTAGGTTGGTTGTGGGTGCGATGGCTTCATTTCACTTGCTTCCGCTTGTAAGTTGTACTGCATTTAAATTGTATATTTCCATGACCAGAGCCAAAATCGTCAAATCCTCTCCCCATCAGCTCCTTTAAGACTATAGACAATCTAGATGCACAAAAGCTTAATGATATGGTTGCGGTTATTTTCACTCAATTATAAGCAATCGGATTAACTTAGAATTGAGAGTTTTTAGGAGTTGAAGTGGGAGCTATATTTCCGCGATCGCGCCACAGCAACAAGGGAATGCTTAACGTTCCTAAAATCATTACAACTCCAGTCAGAATCCAAACTAGCACACGATTTGGGCGATAATCACCTCGCTCAATTTGCCAGAATACTCGATTATAACGCCATGCTGCTAAGGCAATCACCGCAATTCCAAAAACGACCAGACTCAGCCCTAAAGTTTCGGAGTTGAAGAAGGGAGGGGAGGAAACTTCTTGCTGAGTCACTGTAGCTTGAAATTGACGGAGAAATAAACTGAACCGACTGATCGCAAACCCAAAACCAATTAAAGCGAGTGAAGTTCGTAACCATGCAAGAAACGTGCGTTCATTTGCTTGATGTTCCCGCTGTCGGTCTATTTTAGGCTCCTTGTTCATCAACCCTACCTTTATAAAATATCTTAGGCTTTCCCTGGTAGATTATTGTTTCACTTGTGATTGCGGAGGGAAGTATCGGTATTGCGATCGTGATTCATTATCACCAAAAAAGATAGTATCATAGGAATAGCGCAGAAACCGGTTTTTTTTAGGAAAAGACTGTGTTATAGCCTTTAATCCCGGTAAAAAACCTTCCAGGCATCCGAGTGGGCAAGTCCTGATTCCTGACTGATGACTCCGACTAAAAAAAAACCGGGTTTTTGGGTCAGAGATTTTCATCGTTCCTTGAGATTTGCGATATAATCCTTATGACATTAAATTGAATAGCAATTTTTCTCCATAAATGAACCATCAACCCATGAATATTTTTCTTAACTGGACCAGAAAATTTACCCAATTTGCATACCAACATCCACCTTTGGGTTATTTAGGGGAATTAACCCGTAAACTCTATCCTCAACCCACTCAACCCGTAGTTATTGATGATTTTGATCGCAATCTTTACTTTACTTGCGATCTCAAGAGTTATATTTGTAACGAAATCTTTTGGCGAGGTTTCTATTCCTATCATCAGTGCAATTTTTTAGAGAATATTCTCAAACCGGAGATGGTTTTTATGGATGTGGGAGCCAATCACGGGGAATTTACTTGCTTCGCTGCTAAACGATTAACTTCGGGTTCTGTGATTGCCTTTGAACCTGTTAGTACAACTTTTGAAAAGTTATCCTCTAATGTTAAAATGAATCAATGGAATCACGTTCAACTCGTACAAAAAGGTTTGAGCGATCGAGTGGGTAAACTGCCTATCTACATCTCAATGGAAAAAGAAAAACATTATAATTTGCATAATGAAGGAGTAGCCACAATTTACCCCGATCAAAATTATACAGAATGCTTAGGAGAAATTGAGTTAACGACTTTAGATCGTTGGATGGAAGAAAATCCTCAAATCCAACGTCTAGATGTCATGAAAATCGATATTGAGGGGGCTGAATTAGATGCTTTAAAAGGCGGAGAAAAAACCCTGGCGAAATTTCGTCCCCTAATTTTAATGGAAATTAACCAGAAAACTATAAGAGCTGCGGGTTTGACCTCAAAATACTTACTAGACTATATGAATAATATGGGATATCACTATGAATTAATTTACCGAGATAGTCTGTATACAAAAGGTGGTCAAACCTTAAAAATTTCGGAAGATCAATTAAGTGAAATAGACGATTTAATCTTCTCTCCTAAATGAATTGATGGTTAAGGTTTTTAGGCAAAGAGCAACCTTTGCCTTTGAATTTATGAGGGATAAAGCAGAAACAGGCAAGGGTGGAAATCACGGGATATGCTGTATATTATACCTGTCTTTTCTCTTGTTCAGTGATAACACTGATGATAAGATAAGCTGTTCTACATTTAAATTGTCTGTTAAAAAACAATTCCCCGTCTTGTGGGGAGTAGGGGTTGGGCGTCCCGCCCGCCCTGAATATACAATTTAAATGCGCGACAGCTTAGTGCTGTGTCCCTACAAATACCAAATTAAAAAAGCGATCGCCTCCATCTCTACCAACAGAAAAGAAGAGGACACAGCATTGCTGTGTCCCTACAAATACCCCTGTTAAAATCCAGTTTAAAAAGACTTAGCCGCACTGCCGGACTGAGCCTTTTTCTCCAACCAATCCTTACCCAATCTAATTGTCACATCCGACTGCAAAGAACCGGTACTCTCAACCAGCACATCTCCAAAACCCAAAAACTGGCGAATTGCTTGAGCACCTTTAAGATCGCCCTGTTGAGCTACTAGAGTAGTTACCTCCAGCGGTTCGGGCCAAGCTTTATAAACCTGAACATTCCGATAACCGGCTTGAGTCAAATTATTGACAAAAGCTTCAACAGCCGATGGATCGCCGGTACTATCTTGAATTGCCACCTTCAGAAAAGTCGAATCAGCATTCTCAATTGTCCAAGTATTTTGGCCGAAGTCAAAATGTTCCGCCACCATAGTTTCTATGGCATATTGGTCGGGCAACCAAAAACTTGCCTTGTAGTCCTTAGAATCGCTAAATTTGCCGGGAACCATCAACATCTGCACGCCAGCGCGATCGGTTTGAGTAGCAAAACCCGCCAAAGCCACCAATTCTTCTATACTCAAATTCGTGTCAAGGTGAGACTGAATCACCGATAAAATCTTCGGTAGTCGAGACAGCAAACCTACATTTACTTCCTGTTCCACAAAAGCCCGCATCAACAATTGTTGGCGCTGCACCCGCCCGATGTCACCCAAATCGTCGTGTCGGTAAAGCAAATATTGCACGATTTGTTCGCCGTTTAGTTTCTGCTTGCCAGCCTTTAAATCTATATATAAATGCTGACTATGATCGGTATATTTCATGTCTTTAGGGACATTAATAGTAATGCCACCCAGGGCATCGACCAAACTTTTGATACCATGAATATTAACTGTGACATAGCGGTCAATTCCCACACCGCCCAGGAGTCCGCTGACTGACTTCGCTGACGAAGCTGGGCCCCCGTGGTAATTAGCTTCGTTTATTTTCACCTCCCCTCTACCTTCAACATAGGTGCGGGTGTCTCGCGGAATGGAAAGCACGCTTAACTTTTTATTTTGAGGGTCAAACCTAACCAACAGCATGGTATCGGTTAAGCCCTTAAATGAGTTTTCCCAAACCTCGTGTCCGACATTTTTGTTGACACTTCCTTCGATGTCAGAGGTCAGAACTTTAAGTCCTAAAACTAAAATATTAACTGGCCGAGTCAGCTCCGGCATCTTCATGTTGAGCTTTGCCATGTCGCCTTGAGAAAATACTGCTGCTTCTTCAGGGCTCAACTTTTGTTGCTGAAGCGGCGTTGTAGAAAGGGAGACGGCTAGCAATGCTCCGGCTGTGGCTGAGAGCATGGCTACTCCAGCCAAACCAAAACCAAATCCCAGCCAGCGGCCTCGATGGGGCTGGGAAGCTTTTTTGGTTGCAGGTTGAGCAGTTGATTGTTGGATAGGGTCTTGATTAGGAATTTTTTGAGCTGGCACTGGCTTCCTCACACACAACAAAAATAAAAAAGATAATGGCAATATGTAGTATCAAGCTGAAGACGCACTCAATCAATAGGGTAGGGGCTTAAAAAAACCCTAAATTATGATAAATGTTTGCCCACCACTTGCTCGGCTACGCGGCTAATTCCGGGCAACCATAGCGGTTGACGCTTCCAGAGGCGAACCATCAGTCCCAGAGCAACGATGAAATAGCTGGTTGTTAGCAGGCTACTCATTAATAACATGGGAAGTGTCGGAGATTCCGCAGAAATCGCTCCAGCTTCTAAAAGAATATGTCCTAAGAGCCAACTAAAAGCAAGGGCAATTGCCAAGCGGCTGATGGCTTTGCGTTCGGGACTACCCTGACGGCGGTAAAGAGTCCACAGGGCGGGGAAAAAGCCGATGACTGGGATCATTAATACAAACAGACTGGCACGATCGAGTTCAGGATTTTCTAAGGGATCTGTATTTTTCATAATTCGCTACTCAAAATTTGCAGAAGGTCGGATTTTGCACAAAAGTTATTTGTTAGAGGGAAAATTAATATCCTAAACCAAAATTCCCAGAGCTGGGCTGGGGCGCGATCGCCAAACTTGTCTGTCACAGGCCAAATTTTTCTGCCCTCCCAATCTCGCGATCGATCGTTGGCAACTTTTCGACCCGGAGACCCGTATTTTGATAAACTGGATACAGCACAGCAGTCAGGAGAACAGACTTAGCCATGACCCAATCCCAAAAACCCATCGTTATTGCTCCATCCATATTATCAGCCGATTTTAGCCGTCTTGGAGAAGAGATTCAGGCTGTCGATCGAGCTGGGGCTGACTGGATTCACGTAGATGTGATGGACGGTCGCTTTGTTCCTAATATTACTATCGGGCCGCTGATTGTTGAGGCAATTCGCCCCGTTACTACCAAGGTGATCGATGTCCACTTGATGATTGTGGAGCCGGAGAAGTACGTCGAGGACTTCGCTAAGGCTGGTGCTGACATTATTTCGGTTCACGCGGAACACAATGCTTCGCCTCACTTGCACCGCACCCTCGGCCAAATTCGGGAATTGGGCAAAATGGCTGGTGTGGTTCTGAATCCTTCGACGCCACTGGAGTTGATCGAGTACGTGCTGGAACTTTGCGATTTGGTGCTGATTATGAGCGTCAATCCCGGCTTTGGCGGTCAAAGTTTTATCCCGGCTGTTTTGCCGAAAATTCGCCAGTTGCGTAAAATGTGCGACGACAAGGGCCTCGATCCTTGGATTGAGGTAGATGGCGGTTTGAAGGGGAACAATACTTGGCAGGTTCTGGAAGCGGGCGCAAATGCGATCGTCGCTGGTTCTGCTGTGTTTAAGGCGAAGGATTACGCAGGGGCGATCGAGGGTATCCGCCACAGCAAGCGTCCGACTCCTGAGTTAGCTGCGGTTTAATCAAAAATTCGATCGTGTCCGGTGAATTACCCAGAATAAAACTGGTTTGCAGTCAGGACTTTAGTCCTTAGTGGCTAAAAGATTTCACAAAGGACTGAAGTCCTGACTACAAACTGTTTGATGACTTTTTAGCTAAACAGACGGGAATCCCCACACTATACCGATCGAGGTTAGTGTGGGATGAAAAGAGTTAAACTCAACGATATACACTCTGAATTAAAGAAACACTACGAGGCTGATGTAATTCTTCACCCAAATTCAGCATTCGGTTGCGCTGTAACAAAACTTCAATTCGCCGATCGGGTTGCCCATCTAAAATCAGATAACGTAATTTTTGATTGATTTCTAATGCAGCAATGAGCGCTTTTTTTCCCAAATTGCCAATTCCATTCCGACAAAGATTGAGTTTCAATAAGGTTTGGTTCCGTGCGATCGAATGGGCGATCGCACTTGCACCGATATCTCCAATCTGATTGGGCTGCGATCCCAACACTCCTGTAGAAGGACTATAACCTAAATCCAGATTACTAAGTTTGGGATGGGTTGCCACTGCTGCTAATAATGGATTGCACCCTGCTACCCCAATTCCATTGCTAGCTAGTCCTAAATCAACCAGTGTTTTATTTTCTGCCAATCCATCCACTAAAACTGTAACACCTCGATCGCCCAGATGATTGACATTAAGAAATAAGCCAGTAATAACAGGATTATAAGCTAAAAGATTAGCCAGTAAAGCAGCATGGTTTTCCTGAATTTGATTGCCGCCCAAGTACAGCCGTTCAACAGTACGATTGGTGTAAGTCAAAACCTCTAAAATGGCGGCTAATCCCTCATCTCCTATTTGAGTATTGACCAAATCTAGCGTGCGGATACTTGTATTGTGACGCAACATTTCCGCTAGACTATCTGCACCTCCTACGCCAATCGGATTGCGTTTTAACCACAAACCAGTTATAGATTGATTCTGCGTCAGCGCTTCGGCAAGTGCAGCAATACCTGTCGATGAAATCGCATTGCAACCTAAATAGACAATCTCTAAACGGTTGTTACGTTGAATCAATCGCGCCACATCCTTAGCACCCCGATCGCCAATACCATTGGTTCCCAATAATAAGCTAGCGATCGCATCATTGTTTGCCAATGCTTCAGTCACTAAATGACATCCCATTACACCTAAATCTTGCTTGCACAAATCAAGTCGTCCATCGGGCATGACTGTGCCGCGCGGGAAGACTACTTTTTGAGCGATCGGTCGATCGGTTTGGAGATAATCGATTAACGATTTGAGTTCCATTACAACTTCGGAGGAAGACTCTATAGGATTGGGTAACGGACAGTGAAGATCGGTATTTATCATCATTTGCTACCAGGGATAGGGGGCGTAGTCTTTAATAAAATGACCGTAAATGGGAGGATCGGGGTTTTCAATACCTTGAACAATCGGATCGTAAATTCTTGCCATCCCATCAATCGCATCTAATGGCGGGTAAAAACCTTGTTCGTCTTGAACTCGTATTTTTTTAGAATAAGGATTTTCATTGGTAATCCAACCCGTATCGACGCTGTTCATGAAAATATTAGATCGAGCATAATCAACCGCCGAGGTTCGCGTCATCATATTCAAAGCTGCTTTTGCCATATTGGTATGGGGATGATAGGGTGTTTTACTGTCGCGGTTGAATTGTCCTTCCATCGCCGAAACGTTGATGATAAAGCGTCTTTCAAAGGATGAACGAAGTAGTAATGGTTTGAGTTGACTGTTAAGAATGAAGGGTGCGATCGCGTTCACCACCTGTACTTCAAGTAACTCAATCGTATTTACTTCATCCAGTTTTAGCAACCAGCTATTTTCAGGGCGAAGATCCAGTTGTTGTCCGTCAGCATCGAAGCAATCGCGCGGGAAGTAATCAGCGATCGCACCCGGTAGGCGAGCTTTGTAATTCGGTTGACTTTCGAGTAAAAGAGATTGATGTCGAGGTAATTGCTCCTTTAATAGATTGCTATTGATCGGGATTAATGCTTGCGCGTTGTTGCTGAGTATTTGTGATGCTTCTTCTTCTCGCTCTAAGAGATGCTGATAAAATGCCAATGGACGCTTGATAGTTTGAGCTGCATTGTTGATAATCAGATCCAGAGCGGATTCAGTATGGAATAAATTCCGTACAAATGTTTCCACTGCGGGAATATTTCGCAGATCGAGTCCGTGAATTTGCAGGCGATCGCGCCACTGCTCGAAATCGGGTTCTAGACTATAGCGATTAGCACAGTCATAGGGGAATCTTGTGGTGAGAATCACCCTAGCACCATCTTGCAACAGTCGCAATCCCATCTGATAGCCAATCTTGATGCGTCCGCCTGTCACTAATGCAGTTCGCCCAACTAAATGGGTTCGCTGTTGTCGTTTTTGGTAATTAAATTCAGCACATTTTGGGCAGAGTGAATGATAAAAAAAATGAATTTTTGTAGAGGGTGTTTTGCAAATGTAACACAGGATGGGCTTGTGCAAATGCTGCGATCGGGTTGTTGATTCTGGTAACGCAGCGAATGGCTTTTGTTGGTGCTGATACTGCACCATGACGGTTGATGCTTTGAGTTGGCGATCTTCAATTCGCCGTTGTTGTTGTTGAGTTTGACGCCAACCTTTGCGTCCCTGTTTGTAGATTTTGGCAATCAAACTTTTGAAGCGATCGTGGTCGCCAATGACCGCTGGATCTTCTGAAATTTGTTGCAGAACATTGAGGCAAATTTCTAATTGGTCTGGTGGGATATTCATCTTGACCAACCCCTTGAGAAATGGAGCGCGAAAACCCCTTCATATATCCAGATTTGATATCGATGGGTGGGGGCTAAGAGGATTTGAACCTCCAACTTCTTCCCTGCTGAGAAAGCGCTCTTCCATTGAGCTATAGCCCCCAAAAAGGTGGAACTGAGGGAGACTCGAACTCCCAACCTCCGCGATGATGTCGCAGTGCCCTTCCTCTTGAGCTACCAGTCCCAAATCTTAGAAATCGCTGCTACTACATTATAGTTATATCAATTCCGGTAGCATCGGAATAATTATTGGTCCGAATGAGGAGACTATTGTGGTGCAACTCAAGCTGTTTTACGATCGCACCCGCAACGTCAGGCGCACTGCATCCCCAATAAAGTGAGGAATGCGCCAGCTAAAGAGCCATTTTTTAATCGTTTTCAGCAACTCCACATCCGCCAAAGTCGAAGCCTCAGCATCCACAACTATGCGGCTGGCGCGCACCTTACTGAAGACAATTTCTAACACCAATTCGCCGTTTGTACCGGGCGGCACAGTCAGAGTTTCCAAGTGTTCGTTTAAACTATCGATCGCCTCTTCATCCAACCCCGCAGCGCTAACGACTTCTACAGGTGATGTACGGCGCGCCTTTGACGGTGCGATCTCTTCGATCTCTTCACAAGCCATTGCCGCAAAGCTGCCGAATGAGATGCCGCGTTCTAATTCTTGTTCTTGTTCCATCCAGTCTGTGCAGCCATTATCTTCTACATAGCCTGTGCCGCCCAATACGCCCAGATATTCCACCGCTTCCGGCATTTCTACAGGAACGTTCATCGAGATCGATTCCGTACCCGGTTCGACGCGCACATCATCGCTGACAGCCACAAAAGCCGTGTACTGCGACAGAAGCTGATAGGTTAGCGCCGTTTCTGTCACTGTTTCCACCCCCACCTTGATTTCGTACTGCACCATCTGACTCATCAAATATTTGATGCGGTGCCGCCCCCAAAGCTGGGCAACTGCCGGATTTCCAGGATCGGTAAAGTTCATGTCGTAGGTTTGGACGTACTGGTGTCCGCCTGCACTAACCCCTTTTATCTGAAGTGTTCCAGCTTGGCGATCGCCCTTTTTTCCAAAGAGAACCAGCGGTTGTTCGGCAAATAAATCCGGCGCAACTGACGGATAAATTACCGGATTTTCGCCCTCTCCCTGCCAAGTAATTTCCAGATTTACCAACACCGGATTGTTGATTTGCCGGAAAAACTTTTCGACAAATTCGTTAACCGGTTCGTCATGCCGGATGATCCGGGAGATTCCCCGCCCGATTTGGGCAATGCGATCGAGCAAAAAGCGATTGACGGAACTCCCCGCACCGAAACTGTACAGGCGATTCCCTGATTTGAGATGTTGCTGCACTTCGGCGAGAACTTCGTTTTCGTTGCCGATGTAACCGTCGCTGAGGAATACCACAGTTCGCAAGCGCCCGGATGGTGCGGGAAAATCGATCGCCGCCCGAATCCCGCCCAACATTTCCGTACTACCTGCCGCGCACAGTTTGTTGATATATTCGATCGCCTTTTGTCGATTTTCTGCTGTATTCGGTAGCGGTTGTTGGGAAAGTCGCCGCACTTGGTCGGAAAAATCCAGAATCGAGAAAGTATCCGCTGGATTCAGCCCGTTAATAAATTGCCGCAACAATGCCTGACATTGCTGCAAAGGCGCACCGGATTGCGAACCGGAAGTATCGACTAAAAATACGACATCTTTCGGAACAATTTCATCAGTTTTGTACTCGATCGCCGGAATCAAGTAAACTGCAAAATGCCCGCCGCGATCGTCCGCTTGAGTTAATACCGTAGATTGAGTTTCCCCACCCGCAATTTGATAGCGCACAATCAAATCTTTGTTGGGAATTGTATCTTGATTGGCCAACTGAACGCGCACCCTCTGCCCATTTTTCTGCTCGCTTTCTAAGGAAATTTGGGGAGATTCGAAATATTCAATTTGCAGTTGGTGTGATGGGGAATTGACGTTGCGAATCGGTATGCCCGCCTCAATTTCCAGCGTCACGCCGATATCGTGTCCCGATCGCATTCCCGGTGGCAAAATCGGGGCATTCAGCCGCGACGCATCGGGAACAATATCGGTATCGGAATTAACTGTCATTGGGGCTGGGGCACTACCGCTGGCTGCCGTTTCATCCAGCGGCGTACCGGGAATATATCGCGGCCCGACAACCATCGGAAAGACGAATTCATAATCGCCAGCTAGAAATTTCAAGCTGTCGGTATAGCGAATCGTGACATCGATTTCTTCGCCCGGTTGGATGTTGGCAAGGGACTGGGTGAAAATATTATCTCGCTCCTGTTCCAGCAAACCCGCAGTCCGTCCTTCTTGTTTGGCTTTTTTGTAAATTCGCTGTGCTTCTTCGCGTTTTTTGATGCTGCCTTTAATGGTCTTATCGCCGATTTTAATTTCCATTTCATCTACCGCTGCTTCCTCCGGTAGCGGGAAAATATAGACGGCTTCCAGCGGCTTTGTGAAAGGATTTTCAAATTTTTGCGAGACTTCAACTCGCGATAAATTTCCGGCTATTTTGGCTCTGACTTCTGTATGTTTCAGGGGAAAAACGAGTTTTTCTCCATCGGGGGAACGCACGTATAATCCACTGGTTCGATCGGTTGGAGAGGTCACGGGTGTCATGAGCTTATTCCTCCATCAGTAATATATGAGTTGATCGATCGATCGCAACACCATTATCGTCTCAGATCGATTTTTTGTATGCGATCGAGCAAAAGGACACGGCAATTCCCATTTGTGTCAACAATCGCCTGAAAACCTTTTTATCTCTGGTTCACAGCGAAGTCTAAATCCCCCTGGCCCCCCCTGATAGTCGCACAACTTTGAGAAGATTCTTGTCCCCTCCGACAATTGGGGCGAACCTGGTCTTAATCGTCAAACACGAGTCTGTGACTGAATTTGACCGAAGCATCCAGGATACAAGCCCCCGGATACATCTCGCGCAAGTCAATGCTTCAATTCTTTAATCTAAAATCTAAAATCTAAAATCGATTGACCTGTTTGGTTACACGAAGCTGGGCAGTGCCGTCTCCCTATCCCAAAATAATATTGTAGGAACACCGCACTGCCCTCTCCTAATTTCTTATTTCGAGACAGATGCGAGAATGCTTTCCATCTCAGAAAGCTCGACCGCCCCGGAGAAAGTTTTGCCGTTCATAATAAAGAAGGGAGTCCCTTCAATGCCCAGTTGTTGAGCGAGTTGCACGTCTTTGGCAATGGCGGCTTCTGCAGCGGGGCTGTTGCGATCGGTGTTGAATTTATCTAATTTTAGATTGAGCTTTTGGGCGATCGATCCGTACAATGGTTCGCCTAACTGTTTCTGCCCTTCAAACAAAGCGCTGTAATATTCCCAGAATTTGCCCTGCTGCCCAGCAGCCCAAGCTGCTTTAGCTGCTGGCAGCGCTTGAGGGTGAATAGAAGTCAAGGGAAAATGCTTGTAAGCTAAAGTAACTTTGTCCTGGTGTTTTGCCATAAACTGCTTGACTGTATCGTGAGCGCGCGCGCAAAACGGACATTGAAAGTCAGAGAATTCTAAAAGTACAATTTGCTGGGAAGGTGAGCCCGTGGTGGGAGAATCCCCGATCGAAGATTTGGGATTAGTTTTCATCTCCTGCAAAAATGACTGCTGCGCTGCTTTGAGAGACTGCTGCTGCTGTTGCTGGTACGCTTGTACCGACTCTAAAATTGCTTGCGGGTTTTCGCGGATCACCTGCAAGACTTGCTCTTTGAACTTGGGATCGACTGAATTGCCAGCCGCTGACTGGGCGGGGGAACAACCGATAAATACAAGGCAACCTGCGAGGATTGCAGCCAAGCAGAAGGCTTGCTGGCTGCGGAGTTTTCGCCAAATAGTGGATAAGTTCATCTTTTTTTTCTGATTCACGACAACACTTAATCCTACATTTAATTTGGCGGAGTGTCAGGTATACCGCTGTTGACTGCTGTGCAGTTATTTTTAGCTTTAAGCAATAATTAGTAATTCGTAATCGGTAATTGGCAAGGTTTTTTACTTACCGGAACCGCTAGGAACCCAATAATTAAGATTTAAACAATCGGGATTTAGTATTATAATCTTATGTTTCCTCGAACGACCGCCATCAAAGATGTTTGTAGTGAGGACTAAATTTTGAGTTAGTTTTATGATGACTAAAATCCTCCATAAAAACGCGATCGCGGTTATTTTACTACCGGACTATATCTAACATCTAGTCCGATCGATTGACCATAATATCCCGGCCGGGCGGGTTTTTGAGATTGTCAATTATTGGCAGATATGGTTCGTGAACCCGCCCCTACCTGATTTCGGGTGAAGCGAAGCGGAGGGAATTGACGGGAGCATCTCACCTTTGCAGCCCTCCGCTAGAAATTGGAGTTTTGAGGCAGGAGGCAGGAGGCAGGAGGCAGAAGGAAAGAGGCAGAAGGAAGGAGCCAGAAGAAGTATTTTTACAAATATGAGATGCTCCCGAATTGACCGGACGAGATATAAAAAATAAAAGGACGATCGCCCGAGCGATCGTCCTTTTATTTGCTGCACGTATTATCAGTTTTTAGGCTTGTCTGAATCCAAGATTATTTGCGGTTGTTGAGCCATTTAGCCGCAACTATTCCCAAAATACCAGCAACAACTGGATTTCCCAAAAACTTCATCAAACTAGGCTGTTCGGCCAGCACTTCTTGGAAAATATCCGGGTGATTGTGATAGGTGAACGAGGCCAACTTGGTAACATCGTCAGCATTCATGCGGCTGGCGTGGTGGGTAGAAAGTCCTAGCTGCTTTTCCAATTGGCGATCGTCCAATCCTCTCTTGCCCAAATGCTTGAAGAATTCCCGCGCTACATCGTCGCGTTCATTTGGCTTAATTTGGGCGATCGCCTTTTGCAATTCCGGTTCCAATTGAGCCGGCGGGAGCGAGTCGTGATTCAGGGAACGCCCGAATAATTGTTTGCGCTGAGCCGGCGAAGTTCTCTGAGCAAAATCGTCAAAGTTTTCGTAATCTTCACCAGTTGTCTGGGGCATCATTTCTCGATCGCCCTGGGCTAAATCGTTCATGATTTGACGCTTGTAATTATCGCTGCTACTCATGGTAACTCTCTTCCAATCTACACAACATTTCAGTCTTAAATTGAGATTGTTTCGCCTTCAAAAAACTGCGGAATATTAAACCGCCACGCGGCTATCATTTAAGCTTGCTAACCCGGTCAAGACTTGTATTCAATCTGATTTGATTGCTGGTCGTACTTAGCCGTCAAAATCAGTTTTTTGTCAGGAGCGTAAACCAAAACACTTACATCCTGATTAGGGAAATTGCGGTGAAAACCTTGTGCTAAAGATTTCGCCAAATCTTTCACTTCTGTCGGGCGGACTTGCGGGGTAATTACAACTCCCAATTTGTTATTGTCGCGCACGTAAGCATCCTGAACCAAGCCCTGAGCCGTCTTTGTTACCCATTGACCAAAATCTTGACCGGCGGCGGTATTGCCACGTTCTAGCTGCGCGTAATAACCCTGACTGCCACCAATTGCTACAGGTACATCAGTCGGTTTTTGGGCTGAAACGCTGGGCGCGCACGCAGTAGTAACTGCCAGCATTAATACCAAAAGTACGCCCGCAATTATTTTGCGACTCTGCTGTAATAAACTCACCTTTTTTCCTCCGTTCAGAAAACATTTGGCATAATTGAAAGGGTCAGGTTGCTCGACCCTCTCAATTAGTATTAGGCTTAGTCTAGTTTCTTTTTGAGCTCATCTTTTACATCTTCGATGGCGTGACCAGCTTCAGCTTTTGCCTGCTTGGCTTTGCCTTCTGCTTTATCCTTCGGGTCGCCAGTAACATTGCCTAGGGCTTCTTGAGCTTTGCCTGCGATGTTGTCGCCAGTTGCCTTTGCTCTATCTTCAGTGCTCATGGGTTTCTCCCTATCTGTATCTCAGACATTTTTTACTTAATAAACTCATCATAGGTAACTAGGAGCTGCGTTGCACTCTACCTCTAGGAAGAAAGAATGAAGAAAAAATGAAGAGGGAACATGGAAGATGGAAAAATTATTTTTCAATTTGAGACTGACTGCCACTTTTATACTTACTTACCGGCGTTTTTTACCGTTTCTGCTGGCTGCAATCAAGTATTTTTGTAAAAAACTGCTGGAGGGTCGCCCGTGCGTCCCAGACTATTTTTTTAAACCCAAAAGAATTTATAATTTTAAATTTTTATTTAATTCGGCATTAAAAAGGCGGGTGTGGGCAAGACCGCATCTTACCCACACCCGAACAAATTTCGTATTAGTTTTAATTTACCTTGTGATGACATTCTTCATCTATTCTGTCCTGAAGTTCTTCTTTCAACTGTTCGACAGCGCGCATAGTTTGAGCATTTTCTTGTTTTTGCTGACCGAGGGCTTTTTCTGTTTCCTCGCCGAGCAAGGTTTCCTTTGATTTTGGTAGCGTTACTTGATTTTCGCTGCCAGTGTGGGTCGCATTTTCTTCAATATTCATTTGTCTTGACCCTATTGTTTGCAAAATTTATTTTTAACAAGGCTAGTTACAAGTTAACCTTATATTTATAATAACGCCAATGACGAAGCCTTCCCTCTCCCTGAAGACAGATAGGAGCTGGGGAAGAGTTTTTAGTTTTAAACTAAGAGAAATTAGGGAGACTTCCATCTGTCGGAAGAAAGATATGGGGAGGCCAAGAGTGCGTGAGTGCATGAGATTGCTTGGTGAGTCGCAAGGCGCGGGCAGTGAATGAGTAGGGGAGAGGGAGGAGGGGGGGACAATTTTTCTGCGGTGCGCGCGATCGCATTAAGTGCCGAATGTTGTTGGATGAGACTCTTTGGACATCGGTAAAAGATGAAGAGAGAAATGGGAGGCAATTTAGCTAGCCAGACGGGAATCCCCACACGCTTGTCGCTTCGATTAGTGTGGGATGAAAGTCGCGTTTCGCTGTGGATTCCACCGTCAACCAATTCAAAACTATGTTTTGAGCGGTGGGCGGGTGGATGACGAGACAAACAAACTCTTTATTTAATGGGTCTATTTTCTCCTTTGTACTTGACAGTAAATAACGCATTCTGGTACAGTAACACTAATTGATGCGTACCGACTGCGATCCAATATTTGCCAATTAATGAGAACGGCTTACCAGTACAAACTACGTCCAACAAAACAGCAAGTCATTGAGCTAGACAGATGGCTATCCATGCTGTCTGCCCAATACAATTACCTGTTGGCTGATAGATTTAATTGGTACGAACAAAATCGCTCTCCTGTTAACGCCTGCAATCTCGTCTGTTACCTACCTGAACTGCGAGACGATCCCGATTATTGCTCGCAAAAGAAAACGTTACCTCAACTCAAGAAAACAAATCCTTGGTATAGCGAAATATATTCGCAAGTCCTTCAGGATGTAGTTAAGCGAGTTAAGACAACATTTGACCGTTTC
>NZ_JAUBTT010000108.1:0-26782 GCF_036705125.1 Microcoleus sp. B7-D4 | reverse complement strand
CTGACTACTGACTACTGACTACTGACTACTGACTTCTGACTTCTGACTTCTGACTACTGACTACTGACTACTGACTACTGACTACTGACTTCTGACTTCTGACTTCTGACTACTGACTACTGACTACTGACTACTGACTACTGACTACTGACTACTGACTAATTAACAAATCGGCCGCTGTCCGGGTTTGACGGCGTGAATGTACTCACTGCCGGAGGTTGGCCATCCCCGCTTATAATAAGCTTCCTCCGGCTTCCCCCAGCCCAACTGCAACAAAATTTCCAGAAAATCCAACTTTTCCCACTTGGAGAGATTGGCCCATTCTGTGCGCTGGGCTATAGCTTCTACATCAATCGGCTCGATCGATCGAAAATCCTTTCCGCTGTTAATGCTTAAATACAAATCCATCCCGGCAGTTACCTGCTGCCAGAATTCCAACATAGCAATCTTAGCTGCCTTCAACGTAATCAAATCAACCGGTAGAGCTATTAATTCGTCATCCACTGCCGGATAGCGTAGAGTATTGCCTTTAACCGCCATTTCCCGCCAGACAATCCCAGAAACTTGATGTTCCCGCTGGTATTCGTGCACGGCCGCCTTAAAATTTTGATAAGCAGTGAACTTCTGAACTCCCTCAGATTTGAGAAAGCGGTCAATCACGGGGTTGCCTGTAGCAGGAGTTTCAGTCAAATTGAGGCGCCGCCCATGCAAGCAGGCTTGGCGCTCTTCTTCGAGGATTTTAATGAGTTCCGCCGTGCTGTAGACCTTGGACATCTTTATTGAGGCAAAATCAAGATATTGGCTGATATTCGGCTGGTTTTCTCGACGAATCTTCGGTAAAGATAGTTTGGCTGTTCTGGGTAATATTCAGTTTTGCCGTTATTCTAACTTTTCTTGCTGCTTAATTCTAGTTTGATAGTTTACAGGCGTCGAGCCGCGAAATCCCGACAGCCTCTTAAAAAAAGCAGTTAAGGAATGAGAATTAAATAACTTCCACTCTTGAAAGTGGGATGGGCGTCCCGCCCGTCCTTTTTGGACGGGCGGGACGCCCATCCCACAATAACAATTAAAATTGTAAGTTATTTAATTCGCGCTCCTAAGAGGGTATCGAATCACGAACTAGACTGGGAACTGCACCGCCGACGTACCTCGCGGGATTTTTCGCCAAAAACAAAGCCCCCTCCAAGGAGGGGGCAAAACTGATGCGAGAGGTTTGGGAGTTTTATTTGATGGGTCGATCGAACAACCCGAAAAAAAAGCAGCATTCGCACCTGCCGTCAACTACCAAAACTCAAATTTTCAGTGTCAAAGTTTAGTAGCGTCCGCGTGAAGAGCGATCTTTGTCGCCCCAGCCGCCGCCACCCGATGAGCGTTTGTTGTCTTCGCGAGGTTTGGCTTTGTTGACTTTCAAGTCACGGCCCATCCACTCAGCACCGTCTAAAGCTGCGATGGCTGCTGCTTCTTCTGCCTCGCTTGCCATTTCCACAAAAGCAAAACCCCGCATCCTGCCTGTTTCCCGGTCCATTGGCACTTGGACGCGGCTTACAGTACCGTACTCGGCAAATACTTCGTTGAGGTCCTCTGATGTTACCTCATATGAAAGATTACCCACGTAAATCGACATAAAATCTCCAGAATCATTAGGGTGCAGAGACTTAGATTCGGAGAGACGCTTGTAAATAAACACCAACAAACTACGCAACCGAATTTAATTCTTGGAAAACCACTATAACATGAAGCCAGCAGAATCAGCAATTGGCTGTCATAATTTTCAATTTTCGGTGCCGTCGGGCAATCGCCAACAGAAAGTATTCTTGATAAATGACATCTTACACTCTTGGCGTCCTCCGCTTGGTTTCTTGCTGCGCGCTCGACCTGGTATCTCAGATTTTTCGTCGCTGTTACCAGGTTGATTGGGTCTGATTGAGAACAGTGCCTGAGATTCAGTTATAACTGACATCAGGCACTGTTATTCCTGGACAAGCCTCCTGCCTGTTCCACCAGAGATAAATGTTTTTCGCCCAAGATTAATCTTCCGAGTCAATCTCCCCTCTTCCATCTCCCGTCTCTCATCGCATCCGATTTAGCCCCCGATAAGGGCGGTTTCCAAATAATTATCAAAAGAGTTATTAGTCATATCTACGCGCATTTTCTACATATAGCCTTTCTCAGAAAGATGAGGTACTCATTGGCATAGGGCATAGGGCATAGGGCATAGGGCATAGGGCATACCTCACCACGCTTGAGAACCGCTATATATAGCAATCCTAAATAATTATGCAAATAATTTAGGATTGCTATAGTTTATTGCATCAGTCAGTAAGAAAATCATAATTTTTGATATAAAATTTCCCTTTTATTCGTTTTTTAAGGCTTTCGATAGTTTCTCTATTGGCTCTTTCTCTGAGTTGATTCTATGCAGGCATTTTTAGACTAATTGGATGAAGCTTGTTTGCGATTATACCGTCTTTAAATGCCTAACAGCTTATGTCCTGGGAAAGATGCGATCGCACTCCTACCTCCCTAGCATTGTAAAAGTTGAAAGCCCACAGTCCACAAAGATTGTCTGGTACAGAGAGAAGCAAGCCTAAACAAACGAGCGTGAAGCAGTTACAGAGGATTTTAGATGGTTATAAACAGTTCGTTGACCCGGCCCTTGGCTGTCGTGACGGGTGCCTCTAACGGTATCGGCTACGAACTCGCCAAACAGTTCGCTCAAAACGGATTCGATCTCCTAGTCACCGCCACCGGAGCGAGCATTAAAGAAGCGGCTCAAGCCTTTGAGGGGTTCGGTGCCAAAGTCGAGACAGTGCAGGCAGACCTCGCTACCTACGACGGTGTTGAGACGCTCTACAACCAGATAAAAGCGACTAATCGGCCAGTGGATGCGATCGCAATTAATGCCGGTGTCGGCGTCGGTGGCGACTTTGCCCGCGAGACAGACTTAAAGGACGAACTAAATCTAATTAACCTCAACGTTGTCTCGTCTGTGCATTTGGCTAAACGGGTAGTTAAGGATATGGTCGATCGAGGCCAGGGACGGATTCTATTCACTTCGTCGATTGCCGCCCTAATGCCGGGGCCATTCGAGGCAGTCTATGCAGCATCCAAAGCCTTCATCCACTCGTTTTCCGAAGGACTCCGCAATGAGTTAAAAGATACAGGTGTAACTGTCACCTCGCTCATGCCCGGCCCAACCGATACTAACTTCTTCCATCGGGCGGGAATGGACGACACCAAGGCGGGCGCAGACAAGAAAGATGATCCAGCCGAGGTTGCCAAACAGGGATTTGAAGCCTTGATGGCCGGTAAGGACAACATCATTGCAGGTTCACTCAAGACAAAGATTCTGGCCAGCGCCAGCAAAGTTTTGCCTGATACCGTTAATGCCGAAATGCACCGCCAGCTTACTGAACCGGGTTCTGCTAACAAATAATTCGCGCCCGTCTTAACTATTCTTATGTGCAGATTTAAAGAAAGTAAATATCGCAGATAATGGCAAGATAGCAGCCGATAAAAGCGTGTTTACTTCTCGCTGTAGTGGCGATTTAGCAGAGTTTTCTCAGGCGTTCATCGATGGCATTATGCAGCATCGGCATTGGATGCGAACTGAGGAAGAAATGGTTCCCGCCTAAGTAATTTAGTACAGGACATTTATGCGAATTCATCATCTCAATTGTGGCTGTATGTGTCCCATTGGAGGGGCGCTTTTCGATGGCTTTAGTCGCGGTCTGACGGCTCACCTCGTCTGCCACTGTCTGCTTGTTGAAACGAATCAGGGACTGGTTCTGATTGATACCGGCTTCGGATTGCGCGATATCAAGTCCCCTTACTCCAGGCTCAGCCCGTTTTTCGTCCATTTTAATAACATCAAGTTCGATCGCAAGTACACGGCAATCCATCAAATTGAACAGCTCGGATTTTCACCAAGCGATGTGCGCCATATTGTGCTAACCCACCTCGATTTCGATCATGCCGGTGGTCTAGAGGATTTCCCGGAAGCAACGGTACATGTCATGCAGGCTGAAATCGATGCCGCACACGATCGGCACGGTTTCATCACAAAAAGGCGCTATCGTCCGGGGCAGTGGGATGAAGTCAAACGCTGGAAATACTATTCGGCGGGTGGCGAACCTTGGTTTGGTTTTGAAGCAGTCCGTGACCTCGACGGATTGCCACCGGAGATTTTGCTAATCCCGTTGGTGGGGCACACGCGCGGTCATGCTGGCATTGCCATTGATACACCCGATGGCTGGCTTCTGCACGCAGGTGATGCCTATTTCTACCGACACGAGATGGATGCCGCTAACCGACGCTGCACGCCCGGTCTGCGGGCCTACCAATGGATGATGGAGGTCGATCGCAAGGCTAGGTTGCTCAATCAAGGTCGGCTGCACGAATTATCGGTGCAGCATAGTAAAGATGTGCGCGTGTTTTGCAGTCACGATGCTATTGAGTTAAAAGCCTTTGCTGGCGGGTCTAGGAGTTCTTAAAACTAGAAATTTCATCCTTCGTTCGGAATTGCTTTTGCCCGATCGCGAATTGACAAATAACCTAAATTCAGCCACAATTCTCCTCGATCGATCGTTACCCGGTAAACCTCCGCTATCCACTGCAACCGTCAGCATCGATGCAGTCAACGGCGTCAGTACCGGCATCTCGGCCGAAGACCGCGCCCGCACCATCCAAGTCGCCATCCACCCGGACACAAAACCTCAAGACTTGCGCCGTCCCGGTCACATTTTTCCCCTGCGGGCGATCGGACTCATCACCATGTGCCAGTTGCGTAATACTGAGATATTGCACCATTCTCAATTAGCCGTAGGGGCGGGTTCGCCAACAGCCTTAAAGCTTGCAAATATGTTCTATAAACCCGCCCGACCCCACGAAAAATCCTCTTATTGATATTGCTGCAAGATGTCAGGTAATACCAATTTTTTATGAGGTTGCATAGAATCCGATCCCCCCTAGCCAAGAGGGCGGGCACGGGGAGTAGGGGTCGCACCGCCCCTACTAAGGGGGGGACAAGATTCTTCTCAAAGTCAACCCCTACTCCCCTTCTTAAGGGGGATTTAGGGGGATCGAGATATGTGCAAGTTCACATTAAATTGGTATAAGTCCTGTGTAACTTTTTATGTTGAAAAAGGATTGAGATTAGGATGAGGCTAATCTTTTCCAGGAACAACAAGTTTTTGACTTACAACCGCAGATAAACACAAATGGCCGCAGATGGATATAGGCTTTTGCAGCATTATTAAAAAATTCTCTAAATCAAACCACACTCTTTTTCACCACCACTTCCACCTTTTCCGTCGTCCATTCCTCACTCGCATCAATCACAACCGTAATCTTCCGTTTAGGATTTTCTTCATCCACAACCGCCGTCAATAACTCTTCTAAAGCATTGGCAGATTTTTTATCCCCAACTTCTGGACGAGGTTGATCTAACGGTTGCAACTCTAACAATTGAAAATTTGTTGCATCCACCGTAGCAAACACTTTAATGATAAATACTCCTTCCTGATAATTTTCTGGCAGTTCGAGTTCAATGCTAGTTCCTTTGTCTTGTCCAGGAGCTACAGACTCATCACCTTTAGGATAGAATTTGACAATACTAAAATCGGGCTGGAATATCAAAGCCGAAATATTTAAGATTCGCTTAGATTCATTATGAATTCGCACGAAAAACTTTTCTGATTCTTCCAATACAGGAACATGACCTCCCGTATTAAAAGGTATAAATTCCCCCTTTTCTGATTTACCTAATTCAACCTTAAGTTTGCCATTTAAGGTGGTATCAAAGACATCCTCATTATCTAGCTCCAAAATAGTCTCATATCTGGCAACATGGATTAACCGAGCGATGAGCCTTTTTGTGGCTTCAGGTTCATCAATTTTTATCGGGAAAACAAGATTTTGGATGGGTTCTTTATTCGCATCTAAAATCCAATACTCCCCTTCCGAATTTAGGGAAACAAAATAATCTACATTCTCATCTGTTTCTGTTTCCGAACAAAATTCTATCCAGCGATGGCCATCAACTTGTGTTTTCACTAGCTCCAAATCCGAAAATGGTGATTTTGGTTCTGGTAAAAGCACTCGGACTTTGCGAATTTGCTTTAACCCTGGTGATAAATAGAAAGCAGGGGAACCGATTTCAAACATTCCTCTATCAATCATTCCTTGATCTAATTTAGGATTAATAGCTCTAATACCTTCTATGTATGTAACTTCTGCCCAACAATCGGATGCTTGCACTTCTAGAACTTTAACCCTTGCAATTCGGTTTTCCTCATCCTTAAAATCCCTCGTTCTGAATTTGAATATTTCAAATTCAGCCCCTTTTTTAATACCGCTTGCTTGACCAATTCGTAGTTGAACTCGGTTTTTCTTGATATCTACTTTCATCACCGGCGCCTTACGGCTAGCACCAACAAACTGACCCCCAAAAAAAGTGCGCTCAGTCTCTCCCATCAACATTGGGGTTTGCCGTACAAATACATTGTTAACTTGACTAGAGACTTTATTAAATAGCTCCTCTACAGAAATTTCTGTCCCCTTTTCCCGCAAAGCTTTTAATAAAAAATAAGTCAAAGCGCCGTTGCGTTCCGTCCCTTCAAAAACCTTTTCATAAGCAAATTCATGATCTCGACAAGCAGCGATTAAGGTATAACCTTTGGGTTCGGGTAACAAACCATTGACAACCGTAATATTGCGGCTATTTTCTGTTGCTGTTTGCCAATTTTGGGCTAATTCCTGAAGGGATGCGACTAAACTATCCGTAGGTCGAGGAGTGGTGTCAATAAACCCTTCCCCGCGAATCCGGTCATCTCCGCTCATTTCTCTCGTTGCACCACCGGAATGACAGCTATCGAGTACGAGAGTGACAACCAACTCTTTTTCCACCATTTCTTCCAGCAATTTAGCAAATTCTATATCGCGCAAATAGCGGGAATTTGGTTGACCTATATCTGTCGGAACTAAGGCTTCATCTAATGCACCAAAACCTTTGAGGCTTTCAAAAATTGTTTTCGCCCGTCCCCCGTGACCAGAGTAGTGAATATATACTTGGTCTTGGGGTTGGGCTTTGGCAGTTAGTTCTTTGAATTTGGCAACAATATTTTCATACGTGGGTAAAAGTTCCGGGGGTTCTTGGGGTTGGTTGGGATTGTCGGAAGCTGTAGCGGTGAGTTTAATGATTTGGTCGGAGGTGAGATTGAAGGTGTCTTTTAAATAAGTTTCGACGTGGTTAATATCTGGAACGCATCCTCGCAAGTTTTTGTAGTAGTTACCTTCTGGTAAACGATGGGGGAAGTAGAAATTGATGCCGATGAGGAGGGCGTAGAAGTTGGGGGTTTGGTTTGTCATGGTTGTTGGGGGGTAAGGTTTGATAGTTATGTAGCGTTGAAGTGGGGGTTTTATGTAATACAGCTTAGTGTACTGCATTACAACGGGAACCGCTGTAACATAGCAGAAGTAAAACCTATCTAACTATTGGATGGGTTCTGACACCAAATGCCCTACTAAACTCTAAATATAGAAAAAGAGATTTTGATGAAATATTAAAATATTATTTTTTTGCCATGTTATGTGTTATACTGCCCTAGAGTCGGGAGCTAAGTCTTAATCTTAAAGTGCTTAAGGAAAATTTGAGTATGTCTAAGAATACTAATATTTCCGAGAATCAAGAACCAAACCCGCGTGAAATTATAATTGTTTTAAAGCCACTTTTTGAAGAGTTTAACCAAGTCCTTCAAAAATATGGGTTGAAAGATGTTAAAGTGGTTAATTTTACTACCATTGTTTCATCAAAGGTAGTTAGAGAAGCAACAGAGTCATCGAAAACTATCTGGGAAGAATATAATGAGATATTGAGAAAAACAGGTTTTAGTGATGTCTATAAAGATTTAGAGATAATTGATTGTACTATAGCTGCTAGATCACTTATTAGACAACCACAATATGCTTTTCCTCCATCTATTTCAGATGATAGAAAAGAGGAAATTCTTTCATTTCTGAAAGACCAGCTTACTTTCTTGACATGTAAATGTCGAGATATAAAAAATAAGTGCATACGATGTCCTCATGGAACTCATTGATCAAAACACTGATTAAGTAGCCATCCTAAACTGCCTACAGTAGGACGCAGTTTAAGATGACTACTTTCTTTGACCAAAACCCCGAATGTACTGCTGACAAGTTTTCTTAGCGGCTTGCGTCGAATAGTTCTTAGGCTGAATGAAGATAAAATGTTTCTGCAATTGCTTACAGGCTATTTCAAGCGGAAGTTGCCAGGAAACCAACCAAGAAACTGGCCATAAACTAATTGTATTTTCACTACCGCTAACAATCCACTTACCATCAGGACTGAAAGCAACCGAATTGACCGATGCTTTGTATACTTTGAGAGGTTGTCCAATCGGATGACCTGTATTAGCATCCCACAGGCGAATGGTCTTATCCAGGCTTCCACTAATAATCCATTTACTATTTGAACTGAAAGCTAGGGAAGTAATTGTATCTTGATGTCCTTTTAGAGGTTGTCCACTCGGCTGACCGCTAGTAATGTCCCACAAGTGAATTGTATTATCACTACCACCGCTGGCAATACGCTTGCCATTACGACTAAAGGCAACCGAATAGACCTCACTTAAATGTTCTTTTAGAGGTTTCCCAATGGGCTGACCTGTGGTGGCATCCCATAAGCGAATGGTCTTATCCTCACTACCACTGGCAACACGCTTGCCATCAGGACTAAAGGCAACAGACCAGACAGCTTCCTGATGTCCCTTTAGGGATTGCCCAATGGGCTGACCTGTAGTGGCATTCCACAAGCGAATAGTGTTATCCTCACTACCACTGACAACACGTTTGCCATCAGGACTAAAAGCTACTGACAAAACTGCTTTTTGATGTCCCATTAGGGGTTTTCCAATCGGCTGACCTGTAGTGGCATCCCACAAGCGAATGGTCTTATCGTCACTACCACTGGCAATACGCTTACCATCAGGACTAAAGGCAACCGAATAGATATTCTCTAAATGTCCTTTTAGCGGTTTTCCAAGTGGCTGACCTGTATTGGTATCCCACAGACGAATCGTACCGTCCTGGTGTCCGCTGGCAACCCGCTTGCTATTAGGGCTGAAAGCCACTGAATTAACCACTTCCTTAGATTCCCAAACGATCTGACTCATGGTGACATCCCATAGGCGGATCGTCTTATCAGGACTACTACTAACTACTTGCTTGCCATCAGGACTGAAAGCTACAGAATAGACAGCTTCCTGATGTCCTGTTAGGGGTTTTCCCATAGGCTGACCTGTAGCATCCCAGAGGCGGATCGTCTTATCGTCACTACCACTGACAATGCGCTTGCCATCAGGACTGAAAGCTACAGAATAAACAGCTTCCTGATGTCCTGTTAGGGGTTGTCCAATAGGCTGACCTGTGGCATTCCAGAGGCGAATCATCTTATCGTCACTACCACTGACAATGCGCTTGCCATCAGGACTGAAAGCTACAGAATAAACAGCTTCCTGATGTCCTGTTAGGGGTTGTCCAATAGGCTGACCTGTGGCATTCCAGAGGCGAATCATCTTATCGTCACTACCACTGACAATGCGCTTGCCATCAGGACTGAAAGCTACTGAAATCACCCCAGCTTTATGTCCCTCTAGAGGTTTTCCAAGTGGTTGACCTGTAGTGACATTCCAGAGGCGAATCGTCTTGTCCCAACTCCCACTGGCAATGCGCTTACCATCAGGACTGAAAGCTACTGAACTGATCGATTCTTCATGTCCCTCTAGGGGTTTTCCAACTGGCTGACCTATAGTAGCATCCCACAGGCGAATCGTCTTGTCACTACTACCACTGACGATCAACTTTCCGTTAGGACTGATAGCTACCGAAGTCACCCCTGCTTTATGTCCCTTTAGGGGTTGTCCAAGTGGCTGACCTGTAGTGGCATCCCACAGGCGAATTGTCTTGTCCCAACTCCCACTGGCAATGCGCTTACCATCAGGACTGATAGCTATCGAAGTCACCCCACTTTTATATTGCAAGCGATTGAATTCCCGGTTAACTAAAATCGCATCTAGTAAACTGTCACGAGCAGAATTATCAAGAAATTGGGGAAATTGAACAAAGGCTGACTTACCTAAACCAACAGCAGCAATAGCATTGACAAGTGCCTCAACAGGCTGATTTGCAGCTAGCAAAGCTTCAGAATTTGCTGCGAGTTGTCCCACTTGCTGACGTTGGGCTTGTTGAAGCTGATAGAGGGCAAATCCAGCCAACATCATTGCTACAGATGAAAAGCCACTTAGCCCGATAATTTGCAGTCGCCGTCCGCGTTCCCGTTCCTGTCTCTCTCTATCCGTTTCTTTAACGCTAACCTGAATAAAATTTCGTTCTTCCTGCGTCATTTCATCTGCACGTTGACGCAACCACTCTTCCGCTACAGTCAACCGCGCACCCCGCAACAACCCTTCAGCATCATGGTTGTTATTTTTCCACTCTCGTAATGCCACCTTCAGCCGTTCTTGCCAAGTCCGAAACTGACGGTTAGCATTCATCCACTCGCGCAGAGTGCCCCATTCTCGAATCAGCGCTTCATGCACCACTTCTACTGTATCTTCCTGTTCTTGCCGACCTGTTACTACCAAACGCGCTTGATATCCCGCTAAATAACTGACCAAATTCCAGTTATCTTCCCCCACTTCCGCACGGGTAGCAACGCGCCTAGTATCTTCCGTTCCTTCCCCCGGACGCACTAATTGCACAAAAATTCGCTGCGCCTGCTTTTTCTCTGTTTCATTCAGTTTTTGATAAACCTGTTCTGCATGATTGGCAATGGCTTTTTTTACCCCGCCAATCTCTTCATAAGCTTGGTGAGTTAACTCTCGGTTGATTTGCTTTTCCCACAAACGAGTTAGAGCAAATTCTAATAATGGCAAATTCCCCGGTTCTTGCCCCACATCATCGAGAATGCGCTGGGTTAATTGCGGTTCTAACTGTACTGCCAATTTTTGAGCAGGTAATTCAATAGCTGCCTGTAATTCTTCCCGCTTCATGGAACTGAGTAATTGTGGTGTAAACTCCTGCAAAGCATCCCGAAATGGACGATAGGAAAGTACATACCCGTAAAAGTCAGCGCGTAACGTCAAAACTAATGTAATATTTTTTTGAGCAATCGCCGTTAGCAACTCATTAGCAAAACGTTCCTGTTCTTCCTTCACCTGACAAAGGGTGTACAGTTCCTCAAATTGGTCGGCAACTAACAACAAGCGTTTACCTGGGTTACGCTCTAAAATGCGAGATACAACTTGCTGTAAAGTGATTCTCCCATTTTGTAAGTCGTCGGCTAATCCTACCGCTTCCCGCAATTTTTGAGTTTCACCCGCTTCTGGTTCTAATTGCCGCACTAAGGCAGAAGCCAAAGGCAAAAACGGTTCTTTTCCGGGACGAAATGATTCAATTAACCAATTTCCTTCTTTTCGCAATTGGGGAATTAAACCCGCATATACCACAGAAGATTTACCACTTCCACTTGGCCCAACGACAGCTACTAAGGGTTGTGTCTGAGTGACTTCTACTAACTTATTTACAAACTTTTCTTGTCCAAAAAAGAAGTCGGCATCTTCTTCTTTAAATGCAGACAATCCTTGGTAAGGGTTAGGCGGAATCACATCTTCAAAAGCAATTATACCGTCATCAATCGGAGCATTTATTAAGTTATTTTTCTTAAAAACCGGAGTTTCATGCTCTAGGAAACTCATCATCTGCGAACGCCCTAAATCGTAGGCTTCTTCCACTTCATACCCAGCCGCAATCCCATCATAAAATGCCACCGCAAAGGCGACGGCTGCTTTATCACCCACGGCTCTATTCATGCCAACTACATAATTAACGTATTGGCTAATTGCATCAGCTTGTACTTCGGAATAACAAGCATTGAGAATTACGCACTCTACCCCTTTTTTGGCAAATAATTTAAACATACTGGCGAGGGCATTTGTCTGCACTAGCGCCATTTTTCCAGTATCATCTTCTAGGACAATTCCATCTTCTCCCGCACCATGTCCGCAAAAGTGAACAATATTCGGTTGATAATCTAAGATAGCCCGGTAAAAGTCACGGGAACGCACGGCCCATTTTTGTTCTAATTTATACAGTTCTCGTTTATTTGCCCGTCGTAATCCTTCGTCAATTTCCCGGATTTCTTGATCCAATCGCAACGGAGCCGTATTTTTGGGATTAGCTGCCAGAATCAGAATTGTTTTGACGCGGGCGTTGTTACTCATAAGACAAACGAATGATAGGATAATTTTTCAACAGGCTAGACGGCTCTCCTGAGTTTTAGGTGATTATAAAAATAAAACTCACTTCCCGTGGTACAAGCCGGAAAGCCTGGGTGAGCGAGACTACCGTTTCCACCACAAATCCAGAATAGCTCTTTATCCAAATCAAATGTATACTTATCAGGATTTTTTACCTACCAGAGAAACTTTTCATTGCGGGGTGAAAAGAACTTGCTGCCGGCAACTCCTGCGCCGTAGTTCCAGACAACTTCTTGAATCAGATAAAAAGGCACTTTGTCCCAAAGCAGATAGGAAATCGGAATTGCTTTTGCCCGATCGCGAATTGACAAATAACCTAAATTCAGCCAAAACGCTCCTCGATCGATCGTTACCCGGTAAACCTCCGCTATCCACTGCTCGCACCAGTTTAAATACTCATCTAACCCAAGGATTTTTCGTACTCTTTGCCGATGTTATAAGGCCCGCTGGTAACGGTTAAATCTACAAATTGATCTGGCAGCAGCTTCAATGCTTCCAAACAATCCAGGTTGTAAATTAGGCAATTAGGAGCTTGGAAGTACGGTTTACCTAAAAGCTTCGCGATCTCAGTCAAGCTCATGAAATATTGGGGAGAGATTTTGTTGACAAGATGCAATAATTATAGTAAGTGACTTTAGAAATATTGTCAAACTCATCTGGATTCGGCGATCGCCCTGTCGGAAACAAAAGGTTACAATCACAAATAGATTCTATTTCCATAACATTACTGTTTATAGCGTCAATTACCCACCATCAAGCGGAGTACCGCTATGATGGGGGCTTGTATCTGAAGTCCACCGCAACTCCGAAAACCTTTGCAGGGTTTCAGCTTTAGTTTCACCCTTCGACACATTAGGGGATACTGACAAGCTCCCCGTACTCATCCAATCTTGTCGGAGTAGCAACGTTCTTAATGCAATATTTCTGCTTCCCACCAAATCAGCGTGCAATTCATGTCCGCAACATTCGCAACAAAATAGCAACCCTTTATTGGGTCGATTAGCCTTCGATGTGTGACCGCATTTTGGGCAACTTTGCGAAGTGTAATGAGCCGAAACTTTTGTAGCCAATGAGCCATTTAAATTAGCTTTATAGTCAATATAGCCGTGTAATTCGGCAAAAGACCATTTAGCCTTATTCCGATTAGCTCTTCGCTGTTTCTTGCTAGCCCTCTTACCCGACTTGGACTTAGTTCTATCCCGAATTCCGGTTAAGTTCTCCAGTCCAATCAAACTATTAGGCTTGGCTATTTGCTTGCTGATTTGGTGGTTAACATCAGCGATAAACCGTCTTTCTTTTCCAGACAAAGCGATTAATCTCCGCTTTGCCGAACGAGTGCCTTTACGCTGAAGAGTTTGCCTTGCTTTGTGATAGCGGTTAGCTTTGTGTCTGGCAGATTTACCCGAGTAAAACTTGGAGTTGTTTTGCAAATCTGTTTCTACTGCCAAATACCTCTGCCCGACATCAACGCCAGAGACTCTAGTTATTTGAGTAGGCTCAATCTCAGGAGTATCAATTTCTAGACTTACCATCAAGTAGTAAGTTTTAGAAGAACGCTGATAAACAATCTTAGCTGCACCAATTTTTTTGCAATTAGCAATCAATTGTAGATGCTTTTTGTAACCATCATAAGTAACAACCACTCGACCATTTAGAGTGTTAATACTTACTCTCTGCTCGGTTTTAAATGAGTAGTCCCGCTGATAGTTCAAGGTGCAAGTTCGAGAAACATACTTAGGAGCTTTGTCTAGCCCTTTGTAGCGCTTTTTGGTGTATCCTTTGGCGATAGCATCTGCACTGTGTTTTACTTTTGTCCACAGGGTTTTGTAAGTTGCCGATACTTGCCTTGGCACGTTACACGCCATTTGCGCTCCCAGTCCAAAGTTTGTCCGTAACTCGCTGTAGACTGCTTTTTGTAATTTAGCCCCATTACTGGATTTGCCTGCATCAAAAGCAACTTGCGAAGTGTAGTTCAAAGCATCACGGTAAGCCAATGCAGTCTGAGACACCAAGATTTTTTGCTCGGCATTCAAATTTAGCTTTAGCTTGGCGGTGATTAATTGAGGCATTTTTTTCAACAAACTCTCTTCTTAGAGTATCTCGTGAAAACCATTGTGTCAACGGAATCAAGAATTTGCGATGCCTTGAGCGTAGTCGAAAGATTAGTTCCTCGCCCGTCCCTAACCCTCCCATCTAAAGATATTGTTTGGGTTGGGGACGGGACTAATCACTCACGCGCATTCCTCCCGCCAGTAACATAAAGCTATAGTGGGGGAATCCTGCTTGTCTAGTTGAACTTCTCAGTGTCCAATAACAACACCTCAACTCAATCCTTTCAATTTGACTCAATTGACAGCGCCCTGGCAGACCTCAAAGCAGGTCGCCCTCTGGTAGTAGTCGATGACGAAAATCGCGAAAACGAAGGCGATGTGATTTGTGCTGCCCAATTCGCCACCCCCGACAACATCAATTTCATGGCCGTGAACGCGCGGGGTTTGATTTGTCTGGCATTGAGTGGCGAAAGGCTCGATCGCCTGGAACTGCCCCTCATGGTCAGCAAAAACACCGACAACAACCAAACTGCCTTCACCGTCAGCATCGATGCAGTCAACGGCGTCAGTACCGGTATCTCCGCCGAAGACCGGGCGCGCACCATCCAAGTAGCCATCCACCCGGACACCAAACCTCAAGACTTGCGCCGTCCCGGTCACATTTTTCCCCTGCGGGCGATCGACGGTGGCGTCCTCAAACGCGCCGGTCACACCGAGGCCTCGGTTGACCTCGCCAGACTCGCGGGCCTCTATCCTGCCGGCGTGATCTGCGAAATTCAAAACCCCGACGGTTCGATGGCGAGGTTGCCCGAATTAATCGAGTACGCCAAAACCCACAACCTTAAAATAATCAGTATTGCTGACTTAATTAGCTACCGACTCAAGCACGATCGATTCGTCCGCCGCGAAACCGTCGCCAAATTGCCCACTCAATTCGGCGAGTTTATGATTTACGCCTACCGCGACACCCAAGACAATTCAGAACACGTTGCTATTGTCAAGGGCGACCCAGCAGAATTTAAAGACAAACCAGTGATGGTGCGGGTGCATTCCGAATGCCTGACCGGCGATGCTTTGGGTTCCCTGCGCTGCGACTGCCGGATGCAACTGCAAGCGGCACTGAAAATGATCGAAAATGTCGGTGCTGGCGTCATCGTTTACTTGCGCCAAGAAGGTCGGGGCATTGGATTGGTAAATAAACTAAAAGCTTACTCGCTGCAAGATTTGGGATTCGATACAGTCGAAGCCAACGAACGGTTGGGATTTCCCGCCGACTTGCGGAACTACGGCGTCGGAGCACAAATGCTCAACGATTTGGGAGTTAAAAAAATTCGGTTGATTACCAACAACCCGCGCAAAATTGCAGGTTTGAAAGGTTACGGGATTGAAGTAGCCGATCGCGTCCCCTTACTAATTGAAGCCACAGATTACAACTCGATCTATCTGGCAACAAAAGCCGAAAAACTCGGTCATATGCTACTGCAAACTTATTTAGTAACAGTGGCGATTCAGTGGAACGAAAAAGCAGAAGGAAAAGAGGAAGATTCTGCCATTCAAAATCGGTACGAACACCTCGAAAAACTGCGGCATTTGGCGGCTAACCAGCACTTGCTGCTGCAAGAAGAAGCGCGGCCGGTGGGCATAGCCCTTTTCGGAGAAGGCTCCCTCATCGTTCACCTCGGCTTCGATCAAGCCGGACTCGCAGCCCCCGACTGGTACTTGGATGTAAACCATCCTTACGTCAAGGCGATCGGCCAAATTTTGGGCGAAATCAGCACTGAGCCGAATTTGCAAACATTAGAATTCATGGTTTCCTCCGGTGGAGATCCGCTCAAAACCCTGCAAGTCCAGCTCGATCGCGAGACATTCCTTTTGTCGGAATTAACCGGAATTTGCGATCGGCTCGAACCTCAAAAAATCTACAGTTTTGCTCCTCTTCCCTGAAGGCAGAAGGTAGAAGCCAACCCCCCCTACCCCAGCAGGGGGGTTGGCCCAAGCCAAGAAAAACTGTGAATTTCAGAACAATACTTGTTGATACCAATATCTTCCTTTCTTCAGAAAGCAGCCCCCAATAAAAACAGTGAATAACAATGTTGATTTCTGTCTAACAAGTCGATGTAGCGAACACTTTAGAGAGCCTCGTAGATACACATTTATATTAAGCAGTATTAACAGTCATTAAATCATTCAAGAGGCTTTTTAGTTAATGTTAATTTTTTTAGACATTGATGGTGTACTTATTCCTGACAGAAGGCATGAAACATCGAGCTTGCAAACAGATATAATGAAATTTAATTCAGATTGCCTTAATCACTTTGAAAATGTCCTTCGTTCCTATCCTGATGCGCGAGTAGTAATTTCATCTTCCTGGCGGGAAATATTCCCCTTCGAGGTAATCCGGCCATTGTTTTCACCAGATATCGCTATCCGTATTATCGGATTCACCCCTTTCCTCAATCCCAAAAATATTCATCAAAACAAATATTTACGACACCAGGAAGTTCTTGAGTATCTTCGACAAAATCAAGCAGAAAACTCACCTTGGGTAGCCATTGACGATATTCCAGAACACTACCCGCCAGATGCGCCAGTTGTGGCTATTGATGATTACAATGGTTTTGACCAGAACTCAGCAAAGGTAATTTCAGAATATCTAACTGGATTTCAAAGGTTAGGAAAAAAGTATCGGAATAGAGAGGGTGAATTTGACATGGAAGTCAACAACCCGGCACCGATGTCGCTACGCGACCCGCAAGCTACGGATTACCGATACGGTGCGGGCTTGAAAAAGCCGCGTTGACCAGTCTAAGTGTGTTTAATCACTACGTTTAAGGTAAGCGTTCAAGTACCTACCAGAAAATGCGTGCTAGTTTTCTGCTCTAGAACTTAAAAGTTAAACAGGCGTAAGGGTTAAGCCAGTGCTTTTAAGATAGTTACCGACCTTAAACATTGACGAAGCAAACATTACCCCGCAAGGGAGGACTTAAATGTCTAATTTTGTTTTTGTACTTGATACCCAAAAAAGACCGCTCAATCCAATCCGCCCAGGAATGGCTCGTAAATGGCTGACCAATGGCAAAGCTGCTGTTTTCAGGAGGTATCCATTCACAATAATTCTCAAAGTAGAGGTGAAAGTACCGCAAGAATCAATCACTCTTAAATTAGACCCTGGCTCCAAAACCAGCGGAGTTGCATTAGTGCAAGGAGAGAAAGTAATCTTTGGTGCAGAACTGACTCACCGAGGTCAAACTATCAAAGCCAGTCTGGAATCTCGCCGTTCACTGCGTAGAGGTAGGAGAAAGCGCCATACCCGCTACCGAAAAGCTAGATTTTTAAACAGAACTCGCCCGAAAGGGTGGCTGGCTCCAAGCTTACAACATCGTGTCGAAACAACCCTAACATGGGTAACTAGATTGATAAAGGTTGCGCCAATTTCTTCTGTTGTTCAAGAACTTGTGCGGTTCGACCTCCAGCAAATAGAAAACCCGGAAATTAGCGGAGTGGAGTATCAGCAAGGTGTTTTATGTGGCTACGAGATCCGCGAATATTTACTCAATAAATGGGATAGAACGTGCGCTTACTGTGGCGTTAGCAATACACCTCTACAAGTAGAGCACATTCATCCCAAAGCCAAGGGCGGATCTAATCGCATTTCTAATCTTTGCCTTGCTTGTGAAAAATGCAATATAAAGAAAGGGACTCAAAATATTGAGCAGTTTCTCTCGAAAAAACCCGAGGTCTTGAAACGGATTCTGTCTCAAGCAAAAGGTCCTTTGAAAGATGCAACAGCGGTTAATTCTACTCGTTGGGCGTTATTTAACCGACTCTGTATGACTGGCTTACCAGTTTCTACTGGCAGTGGCGGTTTAACAAAGTTCAATCGCACTCGATTAAATTTAGCTAAAACTCATTGGCTAGATGCAGCCTGTGTTGGGAACATTGAATCTTTGAAAATTTTAACAAACAAGCCGTTGTTAATTAAAGCGACTGGACATGGGACACGCCAAATGTGTCGTACCGACAAATTCGGATTTCCATCTCGCTATGTTCCCAGGTTTAAGTTTGTCAAAGGTTTTCAAACTGGAGATATCGTCAAAGCAGTCGTCACCTCTGGCAAGAAAATTGGTACATACGTTGGACGTGTTGCCGTAAGAACGAGTGGCTCATTCAATATTTCCGCCTCAGAGTTGGTGTCAGGAATTAGCCACAAATATTGTTCAATTATTCACAGAAAGGATGGTTATTCGTATGCAGCATAAACCTTGCCCACCTTTTCCTCTCGCCACTGACCTGGGCACAGGTACAGTGGGAGTCTCCAAGGGGGAAGACAGATGAACGTTGGTGACTTTCTGCACCGACTCGATCTCAGGGGACAAGCACTTAAAGGCACCAACCTTGGCGGTGCGGAACTCCGGGGAGCAAACCTCCGAGGCACGGATCTCCGAGAAACCAACCTCAGCGGCGCTATGCTCAGGTATGCAGACCTGATGGAAGCCGACCTCAGCGGCGCTAATCTCAGCGGGGCGGATTTAGCTGAATCATTTCTTAATTTAGCTAACCTCACTAGAGCTGATTTGACTGGTGCTGTCCTCCGAGAAGCTAATCTCGTAGGAGCCGAATTAACCGGCGCCAACCTCAAACAAGCAAGTTTGATCAAGGCTAATTTAGTAGGAGCAAATCTCCACGAAGCCAACTTAACCAGAGCCAACCTTAGCGGGGCGGATTTACGCGGTTCTCAGTTGAGCGGCGCTATTTTAGACAAGGCCGTATACAACAACCGGACTATCTTTCCCGAAGATATTGATCCGGGTGCAATGGGAGCAATTTTGCTAGCTCCCAATGCTTCGCTCCCTGGCTTAAATCTGGCTATGGTAGATTTGACCGAAGCGGATTTAAAAGGAGCCGATTTGCGGCGGACAAACTTATACAAAGCTATTTTATTTGGCGCCAAACTCGATCGGGCAAACTTAGCAGGAGCCAACCTCAGCGGAGCGGACTTGAGGGAAGCCAGTTTGAGCGGCACGATTTTGGAGAAAGCTGTTTACAGCAACAAGACTTTGTTTTCAGAAGGCATTGACCCCAGTCTGGGCGGAGCTTATTTAATTGCTCCCAATGTATCGCTGCAAGGGGTAAATTTAACCGGAGCCGACTTAAACGGGTCTGATTTAAGCGGAGCTAATTTGAGCGCTTCTAACTTAACTTCGGTCAATCTCAAAAATGTAGACCTCAGCAGAGCTAGCTTAAAAAAAGCTTACCTCAAAGGTGCAAACTTGGAGGGAACTGATTTAAGACGAGCCGATTTAAGCGGCGCAATTTTACACCAAGTAAACTTGAGTTCTGCTGACCTTCGGGGTGTAGACTTAACAAGGGCTGACCTCAGCGGCGCTAATTTAAGGGATGCCGATTTGAGGGAGACAGATTTCACCGGAGCTACTTTGCTGTTCGCTAACTTGAGCGGGGCCGACTTGAGAGGTGTAGACTTGACAAAAGCTGACCTCAGCGGCGCTAAGTTAAACGAAGCCGATCTCCGAAAAGCAGATTTGATGAGAGTAAATTTGGAGGGAGCAGATTTAACTGAGGCCGATTTGAGCGATGCTCATTTATTCCGAGTTAATCTCAGAGGTGCTAACCTGAAAGGTACTAACCTCAAAGGCGCAAGTTTAAAAGGGGTATTTTTGACTGACGCTTATTTGAGCGAAACGGATTTGACCGATATAGATCTGAGTCCGAGTTTTTTTGAATTGCCGCTAGAATCGGAATGGTAATTAGTCATTTGGCAGTTGGCAGTTGGCAGTTGACATTTGACAGCGGCCAGTTGACATTTGACAGGAAAGCAGTCATTTATCTGAACAATCTAAAATCTAAAATCTATCTGAACAATCGAAAATCTAAAATCTAAAATCTAAAATGGATCGACCGTTAGGCTCTGTTATTCAAGGTTCCCTGAGCAAGGGATTAGAAGTGCGACTGCACGCCGATGTTTCGGTGGAAGATATGAGGGTGGGGAAATTTCTAGTAGTGCGGGGGGTGCGATCGCACTTTTTCTGTATGCTCACCGACGTGTCTCTGGGAACTTCCAGCGCCCGCATTTTATCGAATCCTCCCAATCCCGACGACGATTTTCTGCTCGCAGTGCTAGCTGGTAGCAGCACCTACGGTACGATCGAACTGTCGCCGATGTTGATGTTGACTGCTGAACGAGAAAAACAGCAGGCAATTTTCGACCCAAGGAAAAACGGCCCAGTTCGCGAGAACAAGTTGGCGTTAGGAAATTTGGCTTCTTTTGAGTCACAAAGCGGTGCGGATATTGAGTTGCTACCTGTCAAAACTATTCCCAGCCACTTTTCCCAGGTGTTTGATGCCAAAGAAAGTGATTTTCGGGCAGTTTTTGGCTGGGAAGATGACCCGTATCGCCGCAATTTTGCGATCGGCAAACCGATTGACATGGACGTTGCTGTGTGCTTGGATTTAGACCGGTTTGTGGAACGCAGCAACGGAGTTTTTGGCAAGTCGGGAACGGGAAAATCTTTTCTGACGCGCTTGCTATTGTCGGGAATTATTCGCAAGCAAGCTGCTGTCAACCTAATTTTTGATATGCACTCGGAGTACGGGTGGGAAGCTGTTTCGGAAGGGAAACAGTTCAGCACTGTTAAAGGTTTGCGGCAGTTGTTTCCCGATAAAATTCAGATTTATACCCTCGATCCAGAATCGACAAAACGCCGGGGAGTCCGCGACGCTCAAGAATTATTTTTGAGTTTCGATGAAATAGAAGTGGAAGACATCGCGCTGGTACAACGCGAGTTAAATTTGTCGGAAGCTAGTATCGAAAATGCAATAATTTTGCGAAACGAGTTGGGCAGCAGTTGGATCAATAAGTTGCTGGAAATGAGCAATGAAGATATTTCAATGTTTTGCGAAGAGAAGCGGGGAAATAAATCTTCGATTATGGCTTTGCAGCGAAAATTAGAGCGCTTAAACGATTTGAAATACATTCGGAAACGCTGTCCGAAAAATTATGTGAGTGAAGTTTTGCAGTGTTTGGATGGGGGGAAGAATGTAGTAATTGAGTTCGGTTCGCACTCGGATTTGCTGTCCTATATGTTAGCAGCCAACGTAATTACTCGCCGCATTCACGGCTCTTACGTGCGGAAGGCGGAGAAGTTTTTGCAGAGCAAAAATCCGTGCGATCGGCCGCAGCCGTTGGTGATTACCATAGAGGAAGCTCACCGCTTTCTCGATCCGGCGATCGTGCGATCGACTATTTTCGGTACAATTGCCAGAGAAATGCGAAAATACTTCGTAACCCTGCTGATTGTAGACCAGCGTCCCTCCGGCATCGACGGCGAAGTCATGTCGCAAGTCGGAACGCGGATCACAGCTTTGCTAAACGACGATAAAGACATTGATGCTATTTTCACCGGTGTTTCGGGAGGCCAAAGTTTGCGTTCAGTTTTGGCAAAACTCGACTCCAAACAGCAAGCATTAGTTTTGGGGCACGCCGTACCGATGCCCGTCGTCGTGCAAACTCGCGCCTATGACGAGCAATTCTACAGAGAAATTGGGGATATTGACTGGCAAGAAATGCCCGATGAACAAGTATTTGCAGAAGCTGAAGCTGCTAAAATGGATCTGGGGTTTTAGTTGGGATTGGCGATCGGAAAATATCGAGACATTCACCGCAACTTCCTCACGCTCGAATGACTGTAATTATTCTTCCCATACTCGTCGTATGAATTTCAGTATTCAACCGTTCTTCTAATTCCGGTGCATTATCTCTGCGATCGAATATCACCAACCAACCCGAATCTTGTCCCAATCGAGCCAAATATCCATCTAACTGCTCTAAACCTTTACTCAACGGATCGACTTTCCGAGTCCGCCAAACCTTCAGTTCAATTCCCAATGTCACCTCACCGTAGCGCAAGCATAAATCCATTCTGTCGCGCCCGATCGCATATTCCCTCTCCAAAGTTCCGCCACCATTAATCACCCGATGCAGAAACGCCATCAGCACCAAATGCGGGGCAATTTCGGGGTAAGACGCGCTTTTGAGTAACGGTTCGCCATGTTGCAGCCAAAATGCGAGAAAAGTTTTGAGTAACGCTTGCGTGTCTAATTTTCCGACCTCAGTCAACCAACTCGGTGCAATTTGCGGCAGAGAAGCCATTGGCGTTACGGTGAGGACGCGGGGCAACACTTCTCGGTAAATTGGGTTGGCGATCGTCAATCCACCCTGAACATCCATCTTACACAAACCCAAATCGATTAAAAATTGAATATCATCATTGGGAATATTACCAAGTTCCAAACCAGCCAACATCGGCTCGATAATTGCTTTGACTCGGTTTTCTCTAAGCCGTTCTGCTAAACTATCTAAATGCGTATCTTGTCGTTTGATGAGAATTTCTTTAGCTGTTAAAATATGTTCGGGCGTAATTTCTCTAGATTCATCTGTCACTAATTCTTCGACGATTTCCTTAGCTAAAGCATTCACCAACCAAGGTTGTCCCTGAGTCAGTTCAAACGCTAAGGCTACGGCTTCAGGTGTAAAAACTTGTCCGGTATCTTGGGTATGTTGCGCGTAGAGTTCGGCGACTTCTCCTGCATTAAAATCTCTGAGAGTAATCGATCGCACTTTAATATTAAACGGACTGGATGTGTTGAGTCGATCGCTCCCACCCACAGCCACTTTGTAATCGCGGACATCCCGCAAACCGATTAAGCCAACCGATTGCGGAAACGCTTTCGGGCGAGAGGGATAACCATTGCGTAACTGACGCAAAACTGACAGCAATACTTCATTTTGGAGCGAATCAATTTCATCAATGAAGATTGCTAAAGGGCGAGGTGAAGTTTGAGCCCATTGTCGCAGTGTTTCTTCAATTCCTTGTCCTACCTCCATCTCTTGCTGGGCGGGCGGCTGGAGTTCCGGTGGCAGATAGACTCGCGCCTCACTTCGCCAAGAACTTAAGATTGCTGCTTGGGCTCTTTGCGGATCGTCATTAAAGGGCGAACCCAATTCTACCGAAACCACGATCGAAGTGTAGCGCCCGCTATCGACCAGTTGCTTGGCTAAAGCCAGCATCGCCGTGGTTTTACCAATTTGTCGGGGTGCGTGGATGACGAAATAGTTTTCCTGGGCAATCAGTCGCTCTAAATTCGGGAGGCGACGCGTTGCTGGTAACATATAGTGGATGTCGGCGCGGCACGGGCCTGCGGTATTGAAGTGGCGCGGCATAGGTCAACTGGGGCGAATGGGGCTGCTCTGAGTTTACTGTACTGGAGAATTAGCTTAACTGGGCGCTTAAATAGCGGATATTGAGTAGTGAATTTTTCAGTCGTTTTGCAGAATAAGTTCATGTTGCAACCGGTTGGAAATAATAATTAATCAGTCGCTTGCACCATCAGCTATTTAGGAAAAATGAAGCCCGCGAAGCAGGTATGGTAGCCGTGAAAAACAGGTAAAATAGGTAACAACCCCTCATCCCCTCATCCCTCACCCCTAACCCCCCAACCCTCTCATCTATAAATTTTGGATCGAGTTAAGTATTGTTAAGTAGCTCGGACTCATTATATTGAACTTAAAAAGCGGCACAGCCAGTTGTTTTATGGCTTTAAGTAGCTCTATTTATTCTTATTCTCACCCATTCTCCCCTTCTCTCATTCTTCCCCTCTCCCACTCACCCATTCTCTTTTTCTCGCCCTACTCCTCTCCCCAACCAAGAAACGATGAGCGATGCACAGCCACTACTACGGCGATCGGGTTCGGTTATCTCGCATCGCAGCATCTAGCCAGCGCCCAAATTTCAAGCGATGATGGAACAGAGAGCAAAACACAGCCCTCGAATTGCATGAGTCTGCATGAGTATTGTGAAGTTGAGTTGCAGTTAAAACTAGCAGGGAATTGAAAACCTTAAGGAAAAATGTAGAATCTTGACCTTAAGACAGAGGTTTTTACTCTTTACGATCCTCAAAATTGGGAATAATATTGAGAAAACTAAACTCTTGCTCCACTTCGCCTTGAACTAGCCGTTAAAGCTAGCGAACTACCGAAAATCGACGGCGATTACTGGAAATCAAGCACAAAAGTAATCCCAAACAAAAAGCTTCTACCGATCGTCACCGATAAACAAGAGGGGAAACATCCCCTTTGTCGCAGTCTTTATCCCACTTGCAAAAGTGGGACAGGGTATCACCAACTTTTTATCTGTTGTTACAAGGAGTGCAATACTCACCCATGTCCACCACAACCCCCAAAAACAAAACAGTGAAAGCCGATCGCATGGGCAGCCGGCCATACTCCTCAACGGATACGGTTCGTGCCTATCTGCACGAGATCGGTCGCGTACCCCTGCTAACCCGAGAAGAAGAAATTGTTTTCGGGAAGCAAGTGCAGCAAATGATGAAATTAATCGAAGCAAAACAAGCACTTGCTAAAGAATGGCAGCGGGATCTGACGGATCAAGAGTGGGCTGCCGAAATGGAGTTGACCGAACCTGAACTTAGCCGCATCTTACACATAGGGCGGCGGGCTAAGCAAAAGATGATTGAAGCGAATTTGCGGCTAGTAGTGGCGATCGCCAAAAAATACCAGAAACGCAATATGGAATTCTTGGATTTAATTCAAGAAGGTACTCTTGGTTTAGAACGAGGAGTCGAAAAATTTGACCCGATGCGGGGATACAAATTTTCTACCTATGCCTACTGGTGGATTCGGCAAGCAATTACCCGCGCGATCGCCCAACACGCCCGCACAATTCGATTGCCAATTCACATCACCGAAAAACTCAACAAAATCAAAAAAGTGCAGCGGGAACTCACGCAGCAGTTGGGCAGGTCTCCCTCCCCTGGCGAAATTGCCACCGCCCTCGAACTGCACCCTTCCCAGATTCGGGAATACCTGCTGATGGCAAGACATCCAGTTTCTTTGGACTTGCGGGTAGGAGACAACCAAGATACCGAACTCCAAGAACTCTTAGAAGACGAAACGGCATCTCCAGAAAACTACATTACCTCGGAATTGCTGCGGCAAGACCTCGATACTTTGATATCAGAACTTACCCCCCAGCAGCGAGATGTAATAATTCTGCGCTTCGGTTTGGAAGACGGCACCGAAATGTCTCTGGCGAAAGTCGGAGAACGGTTAAATCTCAGCCGGGAACGGGTGCGGCAGCTAGAACATCAAGCCCTCGCCCACCTGCGCCGCCGCCAATCTCAAGTCCGAGAATACTTGGCTAGTTAATACTAAAAAAGTTGAGATTTTCCCCAAAATCTCAACTTTTTTTTCGTGTTGGCGCTGCTGGGAAGGATACTTTTATACCAGTTAAAAAAAAGAAGGGAAATGTAGGCCCGTGATCCAAACCCTTATGGAATAGGTCACGCCAAATTATTCAATTCTTTAATCTAAAATCTCAAATCTAAAATGGTATTATTTGACGGGTCGATCGCCAGATCGGGGCGGACGCAAAATTGGTCAAAACTAATCTTAGATTTAAGTTCAGCCATCGGGCGGGCGATCGTTCCTTCAAGTTAATAGCCAACATTAAGCCAAATACCCGGTTTATCTACGATCTTTGTGAAAATGGTACAAGAGGCGCTTGGAACCAGCTATTTTAAATTTTGGGGTCTGGAGTGGTTTTGACTTATTTGATATTGACAGGAAGTTTAGAAGCGATCGCGATCGTGCTTGCTCTCTCGCCCGGTAACTTCAGCATCGCATTCCCCGCACGGCGGGCACACGACTCGGACATCAAATCCGGCGTTTTAAGCTCGCAATCCCCGCCAAATCCTCCGCCAGATACAGCTAGCACAGGTTTAGCCGATGGCATTTACCTCTACGGTCAGTCGAGCAAGCCAGAGGAAATTAAACAGGAATATTTTGTATTTGAAATGCGGCAGAGTAAGGTAGTCGGCGCTTTTTACCTGCCTCGGTCTGCTTTTTACTGTTTTTACGGCACGGGCGATCGAACTCAGTTAAATTTAACAGTAGTGGACACTTACGACGGCAGTCGCTCTCCCTACTCCGTAAACCTGCAACAGTATTACCCAATTTCCATCATCAGCGACAACGATCATCGCATCTTGGGTCTTTGCACGGAATCTCACAAAGAGCAAGTGTGGGAAAAGTAGGAAACACGCGCTGCGCCACCAGTCAATAGATTTTAGATTTTAGATTTTAGATTTTAGATTTTAGAATTGAAGAAAGCAACCCCACTGATACATCGGGCGCCCCCGGACCAAATTGCTTTCGGTCAGGGTTCAGGAAACAGTAGTAAAATTGCTCCTGAGTTGAGAATTTCGGACGGACACCACACACGTCAATCACCCGACACCGATGTCGCTACGCGACCCGCAAGCTACGGAGTACCGATACGGTGTGGGCTTGAAAAAGCC
>NZ_JAUBTT010000107.1:0-26784 GCF_036705125.1 Microcoleus sp. B7-D4 | reverse complement strand
TCTTTCCCCCAGCGGGCTGATTGTGGGCCAGGTCAAGAAATTTAGTAAAGGGTAGTACGAAGCGGCTACCGCCGCCCTTGACAAAATCCCTTGACCCAGCCTGAGTGGGCTTCAGTGGGGGAAAGAAAAAATGAACATTGAGACTAAAGGCAGAGAGTTCGAGATTGCGGCCGAGGTTGCCGATCTGCTCGACACGCTCACCAAAGAGCAGCAAAATCAGGTGATGGCTATGCTAGCGAGCCGATATGGGCTCAAAATCACCGAGCCATCACCAGTGACGCGGGGAAGTGGTTACAGACCAAAACCAAAAAGAAAAAGCTGGTGAACTTTATAGGCGCACAAGCGTCTACTCTCGTGGGAACGCGAAATACTTGAAAGGTGTTTAGTCTTATGATGGCAAAACCATTAAAATCCGGAAATATTGCTCCTAAGTCTGGGCAATACGAAATCGAAGGTCCGCGAGGTGGCAAGACAGGGAACGAAAGAACCGTTTCCAAAGGGGAGCCATTACCGCCAACGCCCAAATCTGGTCAAACGTACAAGCTGGTTGATGAAACCAAGCACAAGAAATCGTAATTGACCCACGACCACGGGAACCCTATTCAGGGTTGCCAACCGCAAGTAACCGCAATGACTTATCCATTCCGAAACATCGAAATCAAACGCATCGCTGTGGGCATTCAGTCCAACGATAACGCTCCAAGCGAGGAGTGGTATCCATCTGAGCATGAACCTGAAATGCCAGACGGAGCCAAACTCAAAGAATTGCTATCCTATGCAAAACGGAAATTGGTCGGAAGACCAATCTCTATTATGCTTGCAGTTATTTACGCTGCTGATGGAGTAGCAGGAAAGCAACTCAATCGCTCTATTTCGGCAGAGGAAGCCAATTCTCCTGAAGCTCTTGAATCCCTTCGAGATGAAGTTTTAGAAGATTGCATCCTCGATGCTGAAAAAGCGAACGTGTAATCAGCTCCACGTATCCCAGCCACTGATTTTCTGTTGCGCCTCGATATCCTTTTGGGAGACTTTAGGCGGGTTAGTTGGTGGCTTCCAAAGTTTGTCCATCGGCACACCCGCCGAAGTGTATTTCTCGGCTTTTTCCCATTCACTTTCAAAGCTTTCGATGAAGTCCGGTTCCTCTTTATTCGGGTCGTGGAGCCTTGTGAATTCCGCGTCTCGATAGCTAAAAACGCGCCTTGCTCTTACCGTGGGAAGCCCTTCGATGAATGCGTACACCGCATCGGGAACAAAGTTCCCATTTGGATCCTTCGGGAACATCACTTCTTCGGGGAACATGAGGGGCCGCTGAATTTGTTTCGAGCCTCCTATCGCAGAAATCTGGTTCACCGTGGTTACTCCCATACGCTTGGAGACATATTCGGCAGTGCCTTCTCTGGCATTGAAAAACACTTTCAGACCTGCATTTTCCATGATGGTTTTCCAGCTTTGAGTTCCGCGCCGTTCAGGATAAAGGCTTTGGAGCTGGTCAACGGTTTGCAAAATCATCGCAAATCGTCCGCCGTAGCCGGCAATGACGGTGAAGCTTTCCTCGAATGCCCTCATTTGCCCGATGGTCGTGGCGAATTCGTCGAGCATGAACAGGGTTGGGGTATCCGTGCGCTTTGCCCGTTTTGCCATCACGGCTTTAATCGCAAGGGTTGCGACCACACGGGAGAAACCGCCGTATAGTCCGAGCGAAAGGGGAGGGATACAAAGATAGATCGAGGCCGTATCTTCTTTTATTTCGCGCATGTCGAAGCTCGATGTTTCGACAGCTTGGCGCACCCGTTGAGGAGCCAGCCAGCCAAGATGAAAGAGGGCGGTGCCACGGTGATATTTTTGGTGCCCCTCTTCGAGACTTTCGTACCAATTGGCGGCGTTGCGCACTTGCTCATTGAGGAGGCTACTTCCGCCGTTGCAATGCTTCATTGCTTTGATGGTTTTCTCCCACGTCACGAAATCTGAATTCAATAATTCGTAAATGCGGCCAAGGGATTTTCTTTCCCCTTGCGTTGCAATCACAAAATGGATGAGACCCAAAATCAGGTCACGCGCCCCTTGGTTCCAGAACTGGTCAATCGAACTTGTTTCCGGCGTGAGAGCTTCGACAATAAGCCGGAGATCCTCGTCATAGTTTGAGGAAGAGCGCAGCCAGTCCAGAGGGTTGAAGGTGTGAGATTTTTCTTTGGTCACTCCGCATGGGTCGAGGATATAAACCGCGCCAAAACTTGCACGGCGTCTGGCCGTGAAGAAAGCATTCTCACCTTTCGGGTCTATGCAAATGAGAGAGCCCGGCCAGGTCAGAAGGTTTGGAATAACAAAGCTCACGCCTTTGCCGGAGCGCGAGGGAGCGCAGCAAATTGCATGACCTTCACCGATGCCCCAGCCCTCGATTTTATGAGCGGGGTACCACATGAGGCCGTTTTGCCCCCGAGCAAAAATCAAGCCAGCTTTACCCGCGCCGCCATCATTAAGGCCGACCGCTTTAGCCATTTCCTTCGAGAGCCATCCCGCCGAGCCGTGCGAGGTTTGCGAGGGAGATGGAGCCTTGCCCCCAATCGGGGAGAAGGGCGTCCAGTCTTGCTTTTTCTCGGGGAGGAAATCGCTCATCTAAAGTTCGACGAACGCTAAGCAAAAATCATTCGTCTTTTAGTAAGGATATTGGATGTAGAATAGAACACAAGTTGTGTGTGGCAAGCCACACTCACGGCCTATGGCCTAACTTGGCAAGGGGGGAATCCCCCGTTGCATCCCCCGAAAACGGGAAACGAAATGAGTGAGCAGAATGCGAAACGAGACTGGAGCAAGGTGAACCGCAGAGCTTCGCGGATCGTAAATTTACGCCTTACGCCAGAGGAAGAAGCCGAGATTGAGAGCAGAGCGGCAGGGGAGCAAACCACCCTCAGCCACTACCTGAAAGCCGCCGCATTGTCTCAGCCAGTCACGCGGCGCGTGAGCCGGAGGCAATCCACTGCAGATGTGGAACTGCTTCGCTCGATCCACGCCGACCTTGGACGCATTGCGGGCAATAGCTACCAGATCGTAAGGGCGATGAATTTCGGGCGCAACGTTCCAGACGAGGAGGCAACGGCGATCCTGAAAGACATTCGCGCCGCGCTTGTGCGCACCCGCGAACAGCTTTTCACCGCCCTTGAACGGGAGCCGTGATCCTCAAGGGCAGGAGCAGGGGACACGGGAGCCAGCTCGCTCGGTATTTGTTTGCTGGCAAAAACGAGGAAATCAAAGTGTTGGAGCTTCGAGGAACGTGCGAAAGCTCGCTCACGCAAAGTGGTTTGATTGACGCGCTCAAAGAATTCGACGAATACGGCAAGCTCACCAAGGGTGAGAAGACCATTTTTCACCTAGCGATTGCCCCCAGCGACTTCGACCGGATGGATTCTGGCAAGTGGCAATATGCGGTCAGCAAGGCAGAGGAAGCCCTAGGGTTCCAAGGCCAGCCCCGCGCCGTGGTGATGCACACTTACGGCGGAAAAGATCACCTGCATGTTGCATGGTCACGGGTGGATTTAGAAACCCACAAACTCAAATCCGATAGCTTCACAAATCTTAAACTCTGTAATGCGGCCAGAGATATTGAGCTCGATTTAGGACTGCAAAAGCTCCCTGATATTCACAGGGGACACGATAAAGCAAGGCGGCTCACAGAGGAACTCACCAAGACCGAGAAGAAGGCGCAGGAGCGCAAGCCAAGGCAGAGAGAAAGGGAAGTACAGAAGTTCGCCGAGGATGCAGGGGAGACCACAAAGCAAAAATTGCACCGGACGATTGCCACAGCGTGGCATCGCTCCGATACAGGAGAGGAATTCCGCAGATACCTCGCCCAGAGCGGTTACCGATTGGCGCGAGGAGATCGCGGAGCGGTCATCATGGACGCGACCGGAAATGTGTTTTCCTCAGCCCGTTACATCGAGGACGCGAAGGCTAAGGACATCAATGAGAAGTGCGCGAAGATCTTGAATGAGCTGCCGACCGTAGATCAGGCAAGAGACCACGGGAAGGAACAAATGCTTTCACCGCGTAAGGCGGCCAGGCTCGTGCGCACGAGATTAAAGCTCGAGATCTCAAACGATATGAAGCGCACTCCCATCACGTCGATTGAGTACGACGAATTCTAACGTGGTTCCGGAGGTTTGCGGCCAGGCTGATTTTCAGGGTTCCACGCGGACACTTTCCAGAGCTTGTCTACATCGGACTTTGTGTAACTCGGTGCAGTTGGAGCAGTGCGGGTTTTAGGTTTACGCAGGTCAACAAGCATTTTCAGATATGCGGGATGGTCTGAAATGGGTTCATCTTTAGACATCGGGGCGGCCTTTCATAGCCGCCTACAATATCAAAACGCATATAGATATTCAACTGAATTCAGCTCCAAGTGTTACTTCCGATGTCATCCTTACCGTTGATAACTTGGTTATAAAGAGAGTGCAGAACAGGCAGCAATTTTTTCAACTTGATGGATGCTTCCTTTCCTCCTAATGGGGTGTCGAACTCTTCATGGAGCGCGGGATTTGATAAATACAAAATCTGCCTTTCGTTTCCAATAACAAAAATAACCACGTCATTACTGCCTGTTCCCACAAGCGTGTGGTTATTCGAAATAATAGTTGGATGGTGATTGAAGGCCGGTAGCCTTCCACTAACGTCATGGACGTAAAAACGCCTATTGGCATAGTTTGGCCTTCCAATGGTTTCCCACCTTCCAGTGTTGCGATTGAACTCTTGCTCGGCGTGGGTGGCTTCGCCTGATCTTACATTGGCTAATCCAATGCCAGCAAATCGGAAAGGCCACCATTCATCAGGCAGGATATAAACGTGCTCAGCAAGATCGTGCGCCAGAACGTTATCAAATTTACAGCGATTTATTCTTGCTTCGGCCTCTCTCCAAGCCTGTGCCTTGGCTTCATCAGCCCTTCTCTTTTCAGCATCTTTCTCAGCTTGCTTTGCAAGTTCTGCGTTCCTTATTCTCATTTCATCGCGCTGTTTCTCGCGTTCTTTTTCAGCAGCATTGTTGAGGTGCTTACGTACGGTTTGAAATGGACTTTCGATGTGAGTAGAATAAATCTTCCAAGCATCTTCGATGAAATGCTTGCCTTGTTCGTTGAAATCGACATATCCGGCTTTAACAAAATCTACCAATGGTGAATTGACGAATAGGCGACGGTTTTCATCGTACTCGTGTGGCTTATTGTGAAAGTACACAAACCCATCAATTGATCCCCCTCGTTCCGTCCAAGCTAAAACACTTTGGAATAGATGCGAGTTGTTCCTTATATACCAAGGAATATCTATTGCCTCAGCGTGAGGGCAAATGGCAATTCTCTTGCGGAAAGACCCGAACTCATCAATTGTATATGTTATGCGCGTTTTAGTAGTGGAGTTTAGAAATCCTGTAGTTTCCTTTATATCTGTATCTTGGATAATTCCTATTCGAAATTTCATAGTTATTCGGAACACTCAATCGTTGTGTTTTCTGTACTCGTCGATGGATTCCTCATGCACGATATCTATTTTTGGATTCTTATCTCGATGTTCGATAATCGAATTATATATCAATGCAAGAACGTTGACAAATATAACTATGGTAATAAACGGACAAACAAAGCCAATTACCCAAGCCATATTAGTGCCCTTTGTCATCGTTGCATCAACCACAAAGTTGCCAAGTGCATAAAGACCAATCGCCTGAAATAAGTCCTTTTGTGAAGCGGCAGCTACGATGAACCAAGCAGCGGCCAGAAAAACAACCAGCTGAAAGCAACACGAGGTTACTTGATCTCCTTCGAGTGGACCATCCGTGTTTTGGATTTCATCGAACCAAACCACCTTGTTTCCAATTACCTTTTTTTTTCTGGCTGGTGGGCGACGCATTTTGTTCCTGCCTATGTCCAATTTGGAGTGTAGCGAAATAGCAAACCCGAAAACTGCACCCTCTTTCATCCCGGTGGCGTCCATGATATTACACTCCAAACGACCGTTTGGAATGATAGCTGGTCTAGCACAGAAAGTCCGAGGTTTTCGAGCCAATCATTCCTTATCAAGTGGTATTTCGGGCAGTAGTCCTCTCTCTCCCACCGTTAGGGGAGCCGCTCACCACCAACTAAGCGAGAAGGCGATGAGCCGGGACGAGGCTTTGCAGATGGTGAAGCGTCGCATAAAGAGGGCGGGGTTACCGACACTTTTCTCGAACCACTCGTTCCGCGCAACAGGAATCGCGTCGTTTCTCGAGAACGGCGGTCAACTTGAGACCGCCCAGCGCATAGCAGGCCACGCAGACAGCCGGACTGCGAAGGGCTACGACCGCCGCGCGACCCGATTGGAGCTTTCGGAGATTGTGAGGGTGAAGTACTAACCGCACACAAGGCAATCCTGAGCTGGCTCATCACGCGAAAGTGAGACAATGCCGCGCTCGGCCCGATAGATTGTCAGCCTATTTGGAGAGCGTATCCCCGTCATTCCGACTAAGAACTCAGTTGCGGCCATGCCAGCGACGACGGCGTTTAATGAAACAACAGATGGGCCGCTGCCATTCTCATTCTGCTGAACCCCATAGATCCCGCCTCGATTAGCGGTCTCTTCCGCTGATGCGAGGTCTTCTCCGGCCTCGCGAAGGTCAATCACGTCGCAACATACGAGACACCCGACTTGTTCAGTCCAACGTACAAACACGCGACCACCATACGATTGGATGCCTCCATCCTCTTTAATGTGAATCTCGGTGGCGGAGTCTATGAACCGCTTCCCAAGTCTCACGCATTCCTCGTTCAACTTTAGTCGAGCTCCTTCCTTGTCAACGCATCCAAAGACCACATCAACGGTCTGGAGTGCGGCAATGGCCTCGGGTGACGGAAACCAGCCTTCAATTCGTTGGACTTGTGCTTCTGGGTCAACCCCACGAATAAGGCGTTCTGCTATATCGAGCTTCAATGTTCCGACAGGATCGGAGTGCCGCATCCCGATGTACCGATTCTGACTCGACTTCTTCACTTTCCCGGGTTCGATAAGGATGAAGTGATGTACGCCGAGAAACACGAGACTCTGAATGACCTGCGTTCCAATACCCCCAACGCCAACGATGGCAACGCTGGTTTCCCGGATCAGTTTCTGACCAGCTTCTCCGAAGAGCAACTCTTGACGACCAAATCTAGTGTCCGACATGCCACTCCTCCGGAAGCGTCCATTGAAGTGGGCTTCTCTCGGTAGCGCACATCCATTCTTGATTGCCAACCGCGATTGTCCCAAGACGCTCAATCTCATTGGTCCAGAAGAATCCATCGAAGGAGTTCCTAGTGACAACGACCGCTCCGTATGGGGCTCCTTTCAGTCGCCATTGGACATGCTTCACCCATGAGTCAAAGCCGCTGAGGTCACTCCAAGAAAATTCTGCCGGACGATCTCCTAGATGAGAATGCATCTCGACAATGGTGAGACCGGAATCATGCGCCCGCTTAATCACCTGCCCTCGAACATCATCTTGAAGCTCGAAGTGATACGGAAGTTGAACAGCCAACTCCGACGACCCGAGGAGCCATATATCCCGGCAGATGAGCCCATCTTCCTCAGCCAATGAAGCGAACACGAATGCCGCGTTTTCAAGATTGTGCGGATCAGGAATCAGATGCTCGAAGACGCTTTCCCATTGTTCATGCGTAAACTGGAGCTTCATGCGCCCTCCCGAAGTCGGCGGAGTATCGTCGAAACCCAAGTCACAAGGTTTGTGCCTGTCGCGGCATCCTTACCGGGCGACCATTGCTCTGGCTCTCCCGAAAAGAAAGCCCAAGTTCCACCCACATGAGGAGGTTGTTGCGGAGCTGGGTCTTGTGCATTGCCTGACGGCCGCACTCCGTTAAATGTTAAGCCTGAGGGGATGTAAAACCCATAGGGACAGGTAAGGGGATATCCGTCTCGGATTTGGAAAACGAGGTCGCAATGCTTCATGCTCCAGCCTTCAGGGAGCTCAAAATCGGAGATATGCACCCACCTTCCTTCCTCGATGTACTTGGCGTCTGAAAAACGGTTTCGGAGGAGCCTAAGCTCCTCCTCAATCCGCGCCGCGATCTCAACCACGCTTGAACCTCACTTTGCGTGAGAAGCAAACCCCGCAGTCGAGCTTGATCTCCTCACCAGGTTGCAACGTGCGCTCGACGTTATCGGCATCAATGAGAACCACACCCTCATCAGTGGACCACCCTCCGAGCTCCAGGATCTCTTCGGTTGTGATAGTGTCCTTCGTCCACGGGTGAATCGTGCCCTCGATGTCCAACAAGCAAGGCTTATCGGGCTTTGCGACCGTCGTGAACCGTTCGCGCCCAGGCTTTGTGATATCCACCTGATTTTCGGGGCCGATTACAATGTCGTCCTCACCGACAATGATCTGCGTCACGAAGTGGGTGTCCGCGTTCTTGCCTGCCAACTCCAAGATTTTCGCACCGCTGACGAAGGGACCGAGCACAGTGTGCGTCGTCTCGTCGATCTGGATCGCAAACCTGCGTGCCCGCGACACGAGCACCAGTTTTTCAGTGCCTGGTCCGGAAAGATCGAAGGACTCATCGATCTCCACAATTTGGTCAGGCTCTCCTGGCACAAGAAATACCAGGAAGAAGTCGTCAGGGTCTCGCCCCACAAGTGCAAGAAGCTCACGTCCGGTCGGAGCCGGGTTCGCCAGCGTGAACGTTTGGTCGTCAATTTTCACCGAGAACTGAGGGCGACCCGCCTCACTTCCCTGTCCTTCAAGATTGCTCATAATGGATGCCCCTTGCCGATTACTCAGCTTGGTTCACTATATTAAACGCTATTTCTAGTTGAAAGTTCCACTGTGAAGGTCATAATTTTAAAAGATGTTGCCAGAGCAAACACAGTGTTGCTACTGGCAACTTTCTTGGTTCATTTATCGTCTATAGTTATTGAGAATCATGAGTGGACCTGCCTCTGGCGACATCGAACCCGTGTATGTGCAGATCGGGAGGCGTGTGCGCAAGGCAAGGAATCGGGCCAAACTCACTCAGGCAGTGGTTGCGGATCGCACTTCATTGTCCCGCACGTCCATCGCCAACATTGAACGTGGCGAGCAACGGTTCATGGTTCATTGCCTTTTGGAGCTTGCGTCCGCGCTGGGGGTTTCTCCCGAGAAGCTCTTGCCGACCGAAGCCGCCGCTGAAACACGGGTTCAGTCCGTGATCGGTGACATTAGCGATCAGAACGCGGCGCAATTCTTAAAGGTGGGGCTGCAAAAGGCGAAGGTACTGAAAAAATGATGATTGATCGACCAAGACAGCACGTGCGGAAAAAGCAAATCCAACAGCTCGTGGGAGACCTGCACACGCAACTGAAAAAGAACGGTGAGTTTCAAGCTCCCATTCCCGTCGAGAAGCTTGCGAGGGAAATGAATGCTCAAGTTGTTCAGGTGGAAACGGAGGACGATGACTTATCGGGCTTTCTCTTTCGAGACCCAGCGACGGGCAAATCAGTGATCGGGGTCAACAAAGACCATTCTAAGACCCGGCAAAGGTTTACCATCGCCCATGAAATCGGACACCTGATCCTCCACTCGTTCGAAGATTTGCATTACGACCGAAAGGGTTCCGGAGGCATCTTCAAGCGGAGTGCAGAGTCGGCGACGGGCGAAAATCGGGATGAAGTCGAGGCAAATTTCTTTGCCGCAGAGTTGCTCATGCCGGAGGAGCTCATCTACGACAAGCTTGAAGATATCGAAATCTCCGATATCTTTCAGCGTAACATCGACGCCGCGATCAGGACGATAGCTAAAGACTTCAACGTGAGCACGCATGCTTTGTCCATCAGGATGGCCCAACTAGGCATCGTCTCGATTGAATAGGTCCCGCTTAAGTCTCTAAGAACCTGGTCGCGGTCGCTTGGAGCTCCCTGACAAAGCGAGTGAATGCTAAGTCGCCACTGGGGTGTGAAACGCCCGTCGGGGTAGCATTCGTTGACAGGGCTAGGCAAGCCGCATCGTAATGCCGCTCCAGAACCAGGCGGCGGCACAAAATCTCGTATCGCTGGGCATAGGTTGCGCTCGTAAAGACCGGATCGGCTTTGAAATGCGGCTCTTGCAATCCGACCGGCTTATGCACTTGCAAGAGTTAGCGCAGCTCTCTCGCTTCGTTCACAGGATTTGATTGACTTAGGGCGAACCCAAATTCTTAGGCTCCATGAAAAAGGTGGAGTCGAGCGCGATATTCCGGCCCATCCTAAATTGGTGGAATATATTGACGCCTGGACAGCAGCCAGCGGACTTAAAGGAAGTGCGTTTCTCTTTTCTGCTTTTGAGCGTAGAGGAACAGTAGCCTCTTCTCGCCAAATGACAAGAATTGATGCGCTTAGGATGGTGAAGCGTAGACTCGGACGCGTCGGTATTCCGGACGTAATTTCTAATCACAGCTTTAGGGCGAAGGGCATCACAGAATTCCTCGCCAATGGCGGAAGTCTTGAAACAGCACAACAGCTCGCTAATCACGCGGATTCGAGAACGACAAAACTCTATGATCGAAGAACGACACAGTTAGAGTTGGAAGAGATAGTCCGTATAAGATATTAAACTAAACACGACTGGATCTGTCGATCAGGTTCTTTATCGGATTCTCTTTGCATTATTCTGTTGACATTCACCTACCTTGGAATTTAGCCTTATTCAAGGACGCAATGGTACGCAAACACTGCCCGAGGACTTATCATTATGAAGAGTAAGGTGAGAGCGGGTGATTAACGCCAGAGGTTCCACGCATCTTCTAGGTGACTTGAAGAAGTTTCGTAACCATGATACATCGCGTCAGAGCTGTCTTGCTTTACGCTGTTCTGTGCAGACATGATTTCTTCACTAGGATCACCATCCCTCATCCCAATTTCAATGTATTTTGCAACATGCATTGTTTCACGCAATATTAAGACTTCTGTATAAAGAGCCATGAGTTTTTTCTGCTCGATATTTTCTAAGATAGATTGAATATCTGTTAGAATTTTATTTGGATTTCCCATCCTCATCAGGCGCACTTTAAAGTGTGTGTCTAAGTGCATTATTCTGCCGTTAGGAGCGTTTACACTTTTGTTAAAGGCAAATTCAAAGTCATCAAAGTAAGATCGACATATGTTTAGTTTGTCTTGGCTAAATTGACATTTATGATGAACCCAAGATCTAAAAAGGCTTCTGCATATGTCGCTATGAGCTTCCGTAAGTAGCTGCTTGTATTTCGGCACCTCTTTCATAAATAATGAAGAACGAGATTTTTCGTCATAATGGGTTCTATCTCCGTATAATCTTACAAAGTGCAAGATTTTTTCTTGATCCGGAATAACTAGTTCTGGGCTTCCTGCACGCACATGTCTTTCTGCGATAAGTATATGACGCTGAAGCCTAAATTTGACATACTCATACCAGTCGGCGTCTATTGCAAATTCGTGAGTATCTTTAGCAAGTTTTGTATAATTATCAATTACAGAGATTGCTTCTTCACCGAGCATAATTGCGGCTCGGTAACCATCAAAACCTCTTGCAATTAGATGATTGCAAAATAGATATGATAGCGACAGATAGTTTTTACGAAGCGATGATATCTCTGGATTTATGTTTTCTTGGAAATACTGCCAGGATTGAGCATGAACCTCAGACGAATTTGCTTGGTGCGGAAATTTACCATCACAACACTGACGATGCCATTTCAATCGGTGTGCATGAAATGGTTCATCGTGCTGGTTAAAATGCATCCATGAAAAATCCATGGACCATTATAGCAATTTTATTTTCGTCTGCTCAGGCGTCTAAGGTGATATTAAAGACACGCTTTTTTGGGAATATTGAATACGGTGTTAATAAAGCGTTCATCTCCTCTGAATATTCTTGATTTAAATCAATATTTCTGGCTTTAGCTTCTGCAACGACCGCTTTATGATTTTTTTCAGACAGTACAATCCCCTGAATAGCAAACTCAACACTTCCATCAGGATATTGCTTTGCTGGTCCTGATATCCGATGAGCTTTGCCGTGCAAGTAATAAAAATAACCGCCGCCCTCACCTACAATGGCTGGTTCGGTATCGCTTGGAGAGTGGCGTCTTCCTTGGGCGTCCACATTGAATGTGATTACTTTCATGCTGAAATTTTCGGTCAGATTGATTGGGCAACTCATGTTATTCCTACTATATTCAACTCTTAGACGCCCCGTCAAGGTCGGTTCAGAGCCAAAAGTCCCTGTAGTATCACCTATTTTTGCAAGAAATTTATGGCTGAAGGGTGTACATTGGGAACACAACGCGCTATAATAACGTTAGACCTTCTGGAGGAGAATAAAAATGGCACGTGCAAACGCAATTCCTAAACAAGCCGAGGATCGATTATCTATTCGGGCAAATGCCGCTCAGAAAAGCATTTTGAAGCGAGCGGCGGACAAGAAACGCATGAACCTCAGCCAATTTGTGATGCAGGTTGCACTTTCAGAGGCTGAGGAAATTTTGCAGGATGATCCCGCGCTTGTGATTTCAGCCGAAGATTACGCATGGGTCTGTCAGGTCATGGACGCGCCGCCGCGCGAACTACCACGCTTACGCGAGGCCATGCAACAAAAACCGGTTTGGGATGCTTAATCTCTCCCCGCCAGCTCCACTGACGCTCGATCACGATCTGAGCGCATTCGACTGTGGCAAGTCGCCCCTGAATGAGTTTCTGAAACTACACGCGCTAGATAAGCAGAACGCCAAAATATCCAGAACCTATGTGGTGACCACGAATGCCGTGGTGGTTGCTTATTACACCCTTGCGCTGATTGTGGTGAAGCCAGAGGAGGCACCGAAGAAGGTCGGGCGCGGTATGCCGAGTTCCATACCTGCCCTGCTGATGGCGAGGTTCGCGGTTGATGATAAGTATCAAGGCAAAGGATTAGGGCGTTCACTCTTAATGGATGCAATCATCCGTACACGAGCGGTGATGAATATGGACAGTGAGAACGTTCCACCAGTCCGGTGTTTCGTCGTTGATGCCATGGATGAACAGGCAAAGGCATTCTATGAACGCTTCGATCTGTTGCCGTCACCGAGCAACCCCATGCGGTTATTTCTCCATTACAAAGAAATCGAGCGGCTTTTCAGCGGTGAGTGATTCTTGGTGCGACAAATCTTTGAAAATTGATATTTTAGAAAATTATTGCTTAAAAATGAATTTTTATGCAACTTTTCCAGGCAAGGTGTCGTCAAAATAGATTGACATGCACACATTCCCACAAGGTTTTCATGACCGAGATCCACTCAGTTCGTTCCGGCACGACTCTGAATTGGCAAAGAAAGCTAGCCTTATCGTAAAGCAAGCAATCCAGGATGAACGTGCATCAAACTTGCCCACTTTCTCCAAGAGCCGGAAGGCTCTTCGCCGCTGGGAGTGCATCCTGACCCACTTGGAGAATTATTTTCCTTGGGGCTTGAAAGAATATAAGAACCAGGCGCGATTTCATTCTACAGATTCCGAACTCCCGGAGGTCATGAAGATGGTCTTCCGAAGTGGGAAGCGAGTTGGACAGACGAGTGTGAGAGTTGCCAGCATCGGGGTTGCCACCGAAGAGCTTCACGCCGAGCGATACCAAGGATTGCTTTCGGGAGAGCTTAGTGGTGAGATGACAGGTTCGGAGATGCTTGCGATGGTTATTCAATATCAGCAAGAAGCATTTGGATCAAGTCAGGCCCTCTTTGCGACTCTATTCATCTGTCACGTTACTCAGCTCGATATTGAGAACAAGCTTTTTAACTGCTCGGAAGTCATTGAGCTTGGAAAGTGGAATCTTGACGAGGATCAAGGACACTCCGTTGACTTCCCGCCAAGTGCACCTGTCAGTCCGGTAATTACCGCACGGCCTCAGGCGAGTCAGGCCGGAGAATAACTATGGCTGTCTCAGTCAGTCGCTTGCGGCTGGCTCGGGAGGTCGCCGGGCTTTCAAAGAAGGCTTTGGCAGACAAACTGGGTCTAGCTCCATCAACAATCACAGGTTACGAGGATGGTTCGATTTCGCCTCTGGAGAATCTTGGTGCCGTGTCTGAGGCTCTCGGGATGCCTGGGCTTGAGTCGTTCTTCCTCCAATCAGAAGTGCCAGAGATTTCTGGCGGCGCAATCTCCTTTCGTTCACGTCGCTCCATGTTGAAAGGGACAAGGAATAAGGCGATTGCGGTTAGTCAGCTAGCGGCATTCGTTTTAGGCCCATTCATAGAGAATCGCTTCGTCCTTCCAGAGCCAAACATTCCGGAGGACATTCCTCACTCGCCGGAAGGCGCCGCGATTGCCTTGCGTAACTACTGGAAGCTTGGAAAAGGACCTATCTCAAACATGGTTCACCTGCTCGAAGCGAACGGCATTCTCGTATTCTTTATTAACGCTGATAGCAAGAGTGTGGACGCTTTCAATTATACGGTTGGGTCTCGCCCATTTGTCTTCCTGAATACTTTCAAGCCTTCTGGTGAACGAGGGCGATTTGACGCAGCGCATGAACTAGGACACCTTGTACTCCACCGCGACGTTGATCACGAGAAGATGGACTCAAAGGAGATCGAAGCCGAGGCGAATGACTTTGCATCCGCATTCTTGATGCCGCGTGAACAATTTCGGATGGAGTGTCCCCGCAGCCAAAATCTGGAAGCATTTTTACGAATTAAACCCAGGTGGGGCGTTTCTGTTCAGGCCATGACTCGACGAGCAAAGGATCTCGACCTTTTAACGCAATGGCATTATGAAAGTATGTTTCGGCACATGTCTTCAAAGGGATGGCGTTCAGGGGCTGAAGCGGGACAACTCCCACGAGAAGACTCTTCACTACACTTCCAAGTGCTAAATCATCTTACTGATGCGGGGCTTTCCGTAGCGGATATTGCTGGGCTTCTACACCTTACGATTGATCAACTCGTTGAGTTGATGCCTTCAGCAAACTCTTTTCGCGACGTGGAAGTTCGAAAAGGATTTTTAAAATTGATTGAAAACAGGGATGGCTGACGTCATCCTAAACAAGTGCATCTTTACGCCCCATAACCCCTTTTATGCGCACCGTTCCGGTGCTAAGATGCGTCCAGGATTCTAATGGAAGAAAAAGCTGTTGAAGAGACCGGATCCGGATCTTTTCAGGGGGGTCGGGGGGATATGGGTAATTTGGTGCGATTTTCTCAAGGTGCGTCGCTTGTTGGGGTAGCCGAAAATCTTGGGGAGCGGAAAACGCCTCAGGAAGCGATGGCGGATTATTTCGGGGCGAAGATTGCGAATGAAAATACTCGCGATGCTTACCTTCGGGATGCGCGAGAGTTCGCGGCCTGGTGCAATAGCCAAGGGTTGATGCTTACGGGAATTGTGACCATCGATGTGGCGAGGTACCGCGATTATTTACGGGCAGGGGGAAATTCTCCGGCCACGATCAAGCGCAAGCTCTCGGCATTGCGGAAACTCTTCGCATATCTGGTTGAAACTGGAGCCTTGCACTCGAATCCGGCCAGAGAAGTGGCCACGGAGAGGATCTCTGTTAAAGGCGGAAAGACTCCCGCGCTCGATGCGCAGCAAATGCGGGTTCTATTCGAGAGCTTTGATTCCGAGAAACTCATTGACCTTAGGGACCGCGCCCTGATTGCGGTGATGTCTTACGCGCTCGCTAGAGTAAGCGCAGCTCTCACGCTTCGTTCTCAGGATTTGATAGACTTAGGACGCACACAGATTTTGAGGCTCCACGAAAAAGGGGGAGTCGAGCGAGACATTCCCGCCCACCCGAAAATGGTGGAGTATATGGACGCCTGGACAGCCGCAAGCGGACTCAAAGGAAGTGCGTTCCTCTTCCCCGCTTTTGAGCGAAGAGGAACAGTAGCCTCTTCTCACCAAATGACAAGAAGTGATGCGCTTAGGATGGTGAAGCGTAGACTCGGACGCGTCGGTATTCCGGACGTGTTTTCTAATCACAGTTTTAGGGCCACAGGGATCACAGAATTCCTTGCCAATGGTGGCAGCCTCGAAACCGCGCAACAGCTGGCTAATCATGCGGATTCTAGAACTACCAAGCTTTATGACCGACGAGCTAGTCGTTTAGAACTAGAAGAAATTGTACGGATTAGGTATTGAAGTAGGACGAAATTCTTGGTGCCGTTAATAATCGAGAGGGCAACCCTGTGTCAACTCAGCGGGGGCGGGGCTGGTTGGCATTTCGAGATCTATTACTCCGGACAAGGTCGAGATCTTTGATGTCAATTCCTTTAGCATCGGTTCAGAGTAGCCAGGGTAGCTTAGGATGATCTTTCCCTTCGTATCAATTACTCTGAAACCAAGGCTATAGACCACCCCATAAGACTTTGCGATTCTCCCTTTTGGATCTGAGACAACTGTAAACCTGGGTTTGGTTCTCTGTTTCCATTGCACGGCGTCGTTGTGAGTCCCGACCACAACTCCGAGAATGTTGGTTTCTTCACCATAATATTTCTCGATGCGGTCAATGTAGTCTTTGCCGCTTGTGCAACACGGACAGTTTTTTTCAATGAAAACCAAGATGGTGACTTTCTTTGGTAGATTCTTCAGCGTGATGGGCTTTGCAGAAGAATCTTTAGTTGCAAATAAAGGTGCCCGCATCCCAATAAACTTTTTCGATTCCGTTATTTGGTCTGGCTTGCATATTGAACCAAATTCAACGGATCCAGTTTCTCCGCTTTGGGCGACTAAATGTAGAAAGGTGCACAAAAACAATGATTTTAAATTCATATATAACAGTCCTAAATTTCACTTATTTTGTAATCAGCCACTCAATTGTTCCGCAATTTCTGGATTCGCAGCGATCTAGCAATGCGAATTCCTTCTCGAGCATACTCGTTTTTTGGCTCAATAAATCGCACTAGTACGACGGCCACATCTTGATTGTCTCTCAAGGTAGAGACGACTATGTTGTGCTCGATTGTTTTTCCATTGCATTGAGCCATGAGCACGCTAGGAGAGTCTTTATTCACTGATATCTCGAAATTATGCCGAGAGACTTTTGAATTTGTCGTTCGGCAAAACTTGTTAAGATGTTGATTTAAAAAATACCTATCATCTTTCTTTGATCCTTCTGAGTCTGGAAAAGTATATATAACAAATTCTGTTCTTAACGTACGCCCTCTAACTGGAGTTCGCACGACTTCACCATCAAACTTTGTATCGGCGGGTAATTCCAATACAAAGTTTCTTGAAGTGAAGATTAGCGGCTTCGGTAAAGTAGGTGCAACCTTTACTCTTGGACTGATAGTTATACATCCGGAGCATACAACACTCAAGCTAAGAAGTAAAGTAAAAAATCTAATTCTATTTTCCAAAACGGTACCATTCTTCTGTTGATTTTGGCATGAACGGAGCACACTGATCTTCCAGCCATTTTTTCGCTCGAGGTAACGAGAAGTATACAGTACCACCATATCTACCCTGAACTTCTACTCCAGCCCCTGCGCCGACCTTAGCTGAGAATCCCGGGGATTCTCTGGTAAGATCGCCTCCAACGCCAACAACAATACCTGCTCCCCCTCCTCCCGACCAACCAGGACCATGGTTAACTGCAATGGGGCTTCCGTTAGCGCCGTAATTGAGTTTTTGTTGCATTCCGACACATAGACTCACGTCTCCTTCTGCGGAAGCACCGTTCCAACCTCCAACACTGCCATAGGGACCAAAGTCTCCTGTTTCAGTGTCAAAATATATTCCGGCCTCAATATCTCCCCCAAAGCCAATTCCGGCCCCAGCGCCAATTCCTATTTGAAATGCCACCAGCCCGTCTCGATCAATAAATCCAACTGGCCTTGATCCACAATATCCAAATAAGTTGATCCCACCCGTGAAACCAATAGGATCACGGGTGAGCCATCGACCTACCGATGGATCGTAGAATCTGTTTTGGCAGTAATACAGCTCTGTCTCTGAATCTCGGTAGTAACCCCACTTGCCGTTATAACTAAATGGCTGTTTAAGAGCGCCTTTCCCAGGCACATTCAGGTCGTAATTTCGAATACCCCAGGCGTTGTAGGCGAAGAAGATCGCGTCCTCATTATCCTCGTCAAGAATGTTGACCACATTACCTTGTTGATCAAACAGATAGAAGAGGGTGGTACTCCCCGCTACCCGCGAAACGAGACCATCGGGTGCAAAAGCGTTTCTCGCTACGACTGTTCCGCCAGCATTGAGCTCACAGATGACATTTCCATTGTCATAAAGGAAGTACTTTCTCGAAGTCGCATCAAGATTCTCATCCTGTTTCCATGCTCGCAAATTATCTGCGCGGTACCCATTAGTTTGACCGCCATACGAGAGCATTCGGTTCTCACGATCAAACGTCGCATTAATATCCCGCCATTTTGTTGGATTCCCGTTGCCGTCGTAAACAAAGTTTGCACCCGTGCGCTGATTAGCATAGTTGTAAGGAATTGCTGTCTGCGGAGGGGTTCCGGAATAGTTCTGGAACGTTGTTGGATTTCCCGCATTGTCATAGGCATTGACTTCAGTGTATCCACCATAGCGTGTGCTCACTTCCGACGTAAGACGATCCTTGGTATCGTAGGCAAACTGAACATTACCGGTCATATTGGGAACGCCATCAACTTCGTTTTGCAAGCCAATAAGATTAAACGCACCATCATAGGAAAGATTTTCGAATGAGCTTTTCACGTAAATAGTGTCCGACTTATTCATGAGGTTCTCGAGAAGTCCTAGTTGATTGTAGGAATACTCAGTAGAGATATCCCCTGGAAGTTGACGAATCGACATTCTCCCAGCTGAGTCGTAAGCGAATGATGACGCTCCCTCTGTCGTTGAGAACCCAGTACAGCGCCCAGCCTTATCGTAGGTATAGCCCCACGTATCTCCAGGGTGGGTCATCGATTGACGACTACCATCTGGGTAATACCCGTAGCTAATCGTCTTTGAACCCGTCATTCCAGCATAAGTGGTTGTCCGGCTAAGGATCATATTCGACTCGTCATAAGCAGTGGTTTCAGATCCTGTGCCGTTGCTCCAACTTATTGGACGGCCGAAGCTATCGTAAGACAGAGTCACATTTTCAGTGGTGGCATTTGGATACTGGATCTGACTCAGTTTTCCACTTGGTTCTGCATAAACAAAATTCGTGGTGTGACCTCGTCCATCAACGCGGGTGAGAAGATTTCCTTGTAAGTCGTACGCATTGAACTTAATTCGGTCGAAGTCAGCACCGGAGGCCATGGGATTGTCCACTTGAGTGACCTGTCCCTTATTATCGTAGGTGTAAGTTGTCTTGTGTAGCCCCCCCATCCCGTCAGAAACTGTTTTTGTTCGGTAGGCATCGTCGTAAGTCATCGTCACGACTTCTGTATCACCAGTTCTCGATAGAGACTCCCCTACCTTGCCGTAAGTGTAGTTTACGGTGCGGAAAGGCACCGTACTGTTCCCTTCACTGAATGTGTAGGAGGAACCAACGGGACCGCCTATCCACTTGTAGCTCGAAACTAAGTTAGTTTGGCCAGATCCTGAGCTCCCGGTTGCGGGAAGAATGGTGTGGGTTCTTTGATCAGCAATGTTGTAGAGATAGGTCGTCGTATTGTTCAGCGCATCTTTGGTCGAGATCAGGTTCCCCCGATTGTCGTACCTAAAGTGAGTGGATTCCCCTTTACTGTTCGTGATTTTGATCGGTTGTCCTTTCTTCGCTGTAATTGGGTCCGGCGCTCCCTGTGAGTACGTGAAGGTCGTCGTATGAGTACTCTCCGCATTATTTCCTGGACTTACAATCGTGAGGATATTTCCTAAAGAGTCGTACGTGTAGTTTGTCGACTGCATGGTGCTATTTACGCCAACTTGCCCCGGCACCGGAGCACTTGCTGTTTGTAGCAACCCGTTTGGATAGTAGGCAAACGTCTTTTTTGCTCGACTAGGAATGAAGTTAGTTGGACTAGTACCGGTTCCTTGCTGAACTTCCGTAGGCAGACCTCCCCAGAAATTTGGATTGGAGTAGTCGTAGGTTGTCCGGGTCGAGACGCCAGTAGGACCAGTATAGTAAACAAGGTTTCGATAACCGTCATATTCGAAAGTTTCTTCCCGGTCCTTAGTCGGATCATTTGGATCGTAATGGAAAATGTGACGAGTCGGCTCGAAATTCGCACCCGCGAATTCAGTTGTTTTGACAACGTGCCCATCAGCATTGATGACCTGCGTGATTTGCATGTCGCTGTTGTACTGAAGAGAATATTCTTCAACCACAACATTTGATGCATTTTTCGTCCGAACTTTAACCTTGTTTGCCCCGTTATCGAGAAACTCTTTCGTGTTCCCATTTGGATCTACAATCCCAGAGACGGTCGTGTAAAGTTGCGAAGGAGAACCATTCGCCTCGCTGTAGAGATATGTCCAAGTAGATAATCCTGTCCCTGTAGGCGAAGGCATACTGATGGTTTTGAGCAACGGAGTCTTTTCAGAACCCTCACCATTGTTTAAATTTTCATATGTGTACTGTACTGCCGCCGGACCAGTAGATGCCGTTGCGATAACTGGTTGCGAAATCGCTTTAAGGTATCTTCCGCCTTGAGGAAAGCCTGTCGGAATGTCCGTGTTTGCGATGTAATCAATCGTCGTAATAATTTTGCGTTGAGTAGAGTCGACAATGCTTGTCGCAAAACCGTCACTATCCAGGTTAAAGGTGAGGAGGGTTGTTCCGTTTTGGTCCTTAATCGAAGTGATTCTTGGCTCGGGGCCAGTCCCATCAAACCTTCCAGGGTATGGTGCGCGGACAATTTCGATCCAGTTTCCGAGAGGGTCATACATCTTCTGAATCGGGTGATATCCGGTAGGCTCCGAAGGTATTGGTGGATAACTTCCTGGAGTATGGTTATAGGCGGTCCCATTGAAGGGTTCCGATAGCCATTTCGCTCCGCTCTTAAACTGAACTTCCATGCGCTGACTATTTACGGAGCTATCCCATACCCAAAATACTTTTACAGAATAGTAGGAAGAATCTGTAACCGTACACTGAATCCTAGGATTCGTGGCACTCGCCTCTGGACCACCTTCATACGTAAAAGGTATCGTTCCTCCAGTTTCCTCAACAATTTCTCCAAAACCAAACCAGCCAGGAGGCCCATCGCCAGACCGCCCCCCTCCAGGGCGAGTCCGATCATTGAATTTTGCGTAGACCCCCACATTGTATTGGTGCCCTACGCCCTCTCCCAATTCGCTGCGCATACTTGTTTGACTATGGTAGTTTGCGGTCAATGTTATGGAAGGACCGCCTGAGTTATTGAAAGAACCAAAATTAAATGGAAATCCCGTCTCGGAAGACCCTGTAGCAACATTTGACATTGGAGGCCCAGACGATACTTCGGCGCAACAATCCCGGCAGATACAGATTTTTGTCGTGGCAGGATTCCCACAAAAAATGTTAAAGTTATCGAAATCAATCCCAACTCCAGCGGCTACTAATTGCCCAAAAAGCGTCTGAGCTGCTGACACGGTACCGACTTGCCTCATCCAGCGAGCATCTAGGACTTTACTTTCTGGTTTTGGAAGCATTTCAAGGGCTGCAAGGTAATCGCTCTTTACTGGAGCAACAGCAAGGAACGCATCAGCTTCCATGAGTCGCCATTGCTTCCAGGTGAGCTTCTTCTCACCGCCGGGCCATTCGCCGCAGTCACTGCAGTAGTACGTGACCCCCTTTTCATCAGCCCCGCCCACAGCAACAAAGTGGTCATGTTCCACTCGGGCAATAATTGGAGTTCCTCCGTTGAGCTTAAAAAGTTTTTTGAGAGCCTCGTCGTCTGCAAGCCGGATCTGAAATGCCTTTAAACCAAAAGCTGGAGCAGCCTCAATAAGATCGTCGAAAGAACTTCCCTCTCCTGTGTGCTTGACCCTGCTTACAATGTCTTTTTCAGCATGTGGTTTACCAAGCGTCTTTAGAACTCTTGCCACTGCGGCGGGTCCGCAAAGGGGGTCGAGATGGAAGGGTTCTGTTATTCCTGCGTCTTCACGGATTTTATGATAACCAGCGCAAGATTTAGCCTCTGCGTGAAAGGCTGTCGCAGTTCTGCGGTCGAAACCAGGAGCTCGGCCGTTGAGCACCGAGAAAAAGGCTTCTGTGGATTCCTGGTATCTACCCTGCCTAAACAGAGCTATCGCAATGTTGTACCTAGCAATCCCAAACTCAGTACTATCCTGGATGGCAGATTTTGCCGCCTTCAAAAACCAATCTTCAGCAATGCTCGGCTCTTTAAGACCTAAGTACCCTTCCCCTACGCGGATCTGCGCCCTTGCTCTATCAGTACGAGATAGTCCAGTTTTCTCTAAAAGTGAGATCCTCTCTCGTACTTGCTTTGGTGTAATCGCAAATGAAAGCCGTCCGCTATGAATAAGCTCAGTGCGAAATACGGGGGGTTGCTTGGACTCTTGTGCTCTTGGGGGTAGTTGCTTGGGACCTTCCACTACGACAGGCACGCCCATCATCGGAGCTGTCTGAGGAACCTGAACTGGAGTAGTCGAGATGGGAATCATGCCAGCCATCGCCGGAGCGAACACGTTGAACGCCAAAACTCCAGCCAAACAGCGGGCTAGTACGCGGGTAAATAGAGGAGGAAGTCCAAGACGAGATTCATTTTCGTGCAACATAGCATTTGACCAGAGAGTACTTCGATACCAATAACATAGCAGTAATTCTTTAAACCCGGTGGTTTTTCCTGCCGCTTTAACATAATTTTAACAAAAAATTTAGAATTTCACTGCATATCATTTGTTATTGATACGAATACTTGAACAAATCACTCAATCTTGAATTACCCCCAGTGATATAAGGCGTGAATGGCAATAGATTGTCCTCTACCTCGCTCCATGAGCTCACGCGTCAGTTCCCTGGCAACGAATTCTTTACCTTTTTGCCCTAGTCTAAGCAAAGAATTCTGACCCAGGAAAGGAGGCCAAAATGGCTTCAAAATCCGAACGATTGGACGTGTACGAGCGCGTCACCAATCAAATTGTCGAGGCCATCGAAGCCGGAGCAGAAAAATGGGAAATGCCCTGGCACTCACCTGAAGCCTCGTTCCAGTATCCGACCAATGTTCTTACTGGAAAGCAATATCGCGGCGTTAACGTGCTTGCGCTTTGGGCTTCGAGCTACGTCTCTGGTTACCCGGATGCACTCTGGGGAACCTTCAAACAGTGGGCTGAGCTTGGACATAGCGTTCGCAAAGGCGAGAAATCATCTATCGGAGTGTTTTGGAAAACACTCGAGGCGAATGAACAGAGCGAAGGAGATTCTGAAGGGGAAGCTACAACTTGCGGAACTCGCTGGATTGCAAGGGCCTTCCCTCTTTTCAATGCCGCGCAGATTGAGGGGTATGAAGCTCCAGTGAGACCAGAAACACCCCACGCAGAGAGGATTGAGAGGGCAGAACAGTTCTTTCAGTCTCTCGGGGCCGATATTCGCCACGGAGGCGGAAGAGCCTTCTACCAACCTTCGGGCGATCTTATCCAGATGCCACCCTTTGAGGTGTTCAGGGACCCCATTAGTTACTACTCTACGCTTGGCCATGAGTCCACCCACTGGACAGCGCACCCATCACGATTAGACCGTGACCTCAAGGGCCGCTTTGGATCCGAGGCCTACGCGGCGGAAGAGCTGATTGCGGAGCTTGGCGCGGCGTTTCTTGCCGCAGACCTCGAACTTGCTCCTGATCCAAGACCAGAGAACGCAGCTTACATTCAGTCGTGGCTTAAAGTACTCAAGGAAGACAAACGCGCGATCTTTACCGCCTCCAGCCACGCTCAGAGGGCGGTTGATTTTTTGCATGACCTTCAAAAGCCTTCTCCCGCTTTGATGCCGACTGCTCAGGGGCTTACTCTTTGAATGCTCCTTTTCTGAATGCCGAATCGTCTCCATAGTTAACGAACTAGCTAACTAGCTGGTAAACTTACCAACCAATTAACTCGTTAATCAACCAACGGGTTAATTAGTTAACTGGTTAACAATTTGGAAATCACGGATGATTATTGCAGTACTGAACCAAAAAGGAGGAGTGGGGAAGACCACTCTTTCCGTCAATCTCACCGCCGTCATCGCAGCAAGAGGGCAACGCGTCGCCCTCATTGATGCCGATGAACAAGGGACTTCGAGCGAGTGGAGCCGGAAGCGGGAATCCCAGCTATTCCCGGTCAAACCATATCACAAAGGCCTGAAAGGGGTCGGGTTTGAAGATGATATCAAAACCTACGACCACCTGGTCATAGACGGCCCGCCAAGACTTTTTGGAACCATGGATCAAATCATTCGCGTGGCCGATCTTGTCCTAATTCCGGTCAAGCCGTCAGCGGCAGACATTTGGGCCGCTGATAATCTCATCCAGAGACTTCAAGAAGAGCAGAAACGCCGTGATAATCTCAGCACGGCTTTTGTAATCAACGAATTTAAAGCTAATACCAGGCTCGGGAAAGAAGTCCAGGCCGCGCTTGGCGAGATAGGGATCCCACTGGCAAAAACCACCATCGGGAGCCGCAACGCCTACCCAATTGCACTCGGCAACGGACAAACCATTTTCGAATATGAGCCTAAGGGCAAAGCTGCCCAGGAATTCACTGCGCTCTTTTGTGAGCTAACCGGAGAAAACCAACCATGAACAAAGGACTGATTGACCTCAAACGGGCAAGTACACCGCCCGCAAATCCTCTCGTCACCGCAGAAACCTTGCCTGAACCGGAGGCCCCAGCACAAGCGGCAGAAGTTGCAAATCTTAATCAAGAAGAAGCCCCAAGCCTTGCGGTTGTTACAGAAATACAGCCAGTACCAGCCCCCCAGGTAGAGCGAGTTTCCACCATTGGAGCGCGGATTCCTGAAACTCTTCACCAAAACATCAAACTTTTTTGCATCGGCAACCGGATCGAGATGCAACATTTTGTTCAGGAAGCCTTATCACTTCACCTTGAACGCCTCCAGGAAAGTCAAAAAGCGTAAGAAACACCATGCGAAAACTTGGGGACATTCTCGGAAGCGTAATGCCGGACATTTTGGATGATGTTCCGGAGCATCTCAGGCCGATGGAGCTAACCAATCCTGGGAAGGATCAGCCTTTAGCGGCCAGAACTAGTGAAGTTGAAAGTAAGCGAGAGCCCTCTCAAAGAAGAGGTTATCTAGCACGTGAACTCGTGCAGTGCACTTTGCCGCACCGAGATCCAAAAGCAGATACGTATTCACGCACTGACGGGAACTTCCGGATGATTGTGGAAAGCGGCTTAGATGCCCGCACCCTCGAAAAAGTGGGAATTCCTTACGGAAGTATTCCGCGCCTCGTTCTCCTGTGGCTTAATACCGAGGCCGTGCGCAAGCAAGGCAAGGAAAACGAGCGAGAAATTCACTTCGGAAATACATTGAATGACTTTCTAAGGAGCGTCGGGCTAAGCCCTACAACCGGAGGAGGGAAGCGGGGCGATGCGGCCCGGGTCCGTGTTCAGTGTGAAAAGCTTTTCGCGGCCAGGTTTACGTTCGCCCGGATCGAAGGTGATGATCTCTCGGGGTCAACGAATTCCATGAAGATGGACGTTGCCAAACAGGTTTACACATGGTGGGATTACCGCAACCCAGACCAAGGGAGTTTCTGGGAAAGTTACATCGTTCTCGATGAAGATTTTCACCGCGCCCTTGTTGCTAACCCCGTGCCTTTTGATATTGATCATCTTCGGGCTTTGAAACGAAGTCCGCTCGCGATTGATCTTTACTCGTGGCTCACCTACCGACTCTTTCGTCTTGGTAATGATTATCGCGGCGTAACCATTAGCTATTCTGACCTCAAGAAGCAATTCGGCTCTGAATACTCGCGGGATGACAACTTTAAGGCCGCGCTGAAAGAGGCATTAGAGCGCGTCAGCGATGTATTTAGCGCGATCCGGTATGAACTCGCTCCCCACGGCCTGATCGTTGCACCAGTCAGTGCAAAAGACCTCCCGGTTCAACCAGAACGAAAGATTGTTTCAGCGGTTCCAGGGAAAGCAGCCGTTCAGATCGAAAGCCCGGTAGCCCATCATGTATTTCAAAATTTGACCATCTCTGCCAAAGACTGGAAACGCATCGCAAAACTAGCGGAAAACCTAGGAAAAGATGCCCATCAATTATTTCCACTCTGGAAAGCCTGGGTGTTCGATGAAAAAGTTCAGGTCGCAAATCCTGCAGCTCACTTCATCCAGTTCCTCAAACGGCACGATTCAAGCCGGAAATTCTAAGCCCTAAAAACCCACCCTGGTGCAGGACGGTGAAAAGGTAGGAGGAGGACGGTGAAAAGGTAGGGACAGGACGGTGAAAAGGTAGGAGAGGCACGGTGAAAAGGTAGGGACAGGACGGTGAAAAGGTAGGGACACTATCCTATATATATCCTATATCCGAATCCGTTATATATTCCTATAGAATCCGTTAGCAAATCGGATTTTATAGCTGTCGCTTTTCGGATTTACGGATTGGAAAGTTAAGCTCTCAAGCCGAGGGTTCTTCCCGAAGGTTTTACTCTCAAAACGTGAGTGGAGCGATACCGTAAGGTGAGCCAATTCTTTTAAGGGGGTCAGGAATGCCGAAAATTTGGTCACCTGATAGCGTTTGGAGGCTCTTGGGTATCTGAAGAGGGGCAAGGGAAGAAACATCGCTCCTCGTCCATCCTAGAGCGTTTTACGTGTTTGAAGTTTTAGTTGCGCTGGCGCGGCCAACAAGCAAGAGGTTCGTCCGGTTTTTTCTTTCCCCCAGCGGGCTGATTGTGGGCCAGGTCAAGAAATTTAGTAAAGGGTAGTACGAAGCGGCTACCGCCGCCC
>NZ_JAUBTT010000106.1:0-27083 GCF_036705125.1 Microcoleus sp. B7-D4 | reverse complement strand
TTCAAATACGATATAAAATCTCATAGCGACGCACCATACTTCCGGTTTCTGTCAAACTGTAGGGTGCGTCGCGATCGCCAATCTTCAAATACGATATAAAATCTCATAGCGACGCACCATACTTCCGGTTTCTGTCAAACTGTAGGGTGCGTCGCGATCGCCAATCTTCAAATACGATATAAAATCTCATAGCGACGCACCATACTTCCGGTTTCTGTCAAACTGTAGGGTGCGTCGCGATCGCCAATCTTCAAATACGATATAAAATCTCATAGCGACGCACCATACTTCGTGACACCCTACAAATATAATTCTCCGCCAATATCTTCAGGAATCAACGGTACTTCATTCGCGCCCCAATCTTCAGGATAAATCCCCTGAGCAACAAATCGATGAAAACTAGAAAATTCCCAATCCTTCGGAGACCGACACAAATTATGTTTAACTGGATTATAATGAATGTAATCGCAATGGTGAGCGTAATCATTTTCATCGCGAATGACGTGTTCCCAATATCGACGCTGCCAAAGGTTACTTTCCTTGCGTTTTTTACGAGACTGACTAATTTCTGCTTCTATTCCCAATTTATGCCCGTAATATCGGGTTACAAAATCTTTAATTAACCCCAAACGAATTGGGTACTTGCTGTCGCCATCCGGCAAAGTAAGAATCATGTGAAGGTGATCCGGCAAAAGCACGATCGCATCAATGGTAAAAGGATAGAGTTTTTGGACTCTCATTATAGATTTTCGTAGCCCTGCGCGACCAATATCGCTGGACAGCCAAGGAATCCTTTTGTATGTATTTAAAACGAAAAAGTAAGTACCTCCCGGTACAAATGCTCTACGATAATTTGACATAATCGTTAGTAGGGTGCATTACCATAGTGTCATTTTATCATTGACATAGAGTGGAGCAAGGTGCGTCGCCATCGACAATATTCAACTACGATATACAATCTCACAGCGACGCACCCTACAGTGGAGTAAGGTGCGTCGCCATCGACAATATTCAACTACGATATACAATCTCACAGCGACGCACCCTACAGTGGAGTAAGGTGCGTCGCCATCGACAATATTCAACTACGATATACAATCTCACAGCGACGCACCCTACTTCTACTTGATGCTGTAACTCGAAACGGTATTTTCCAAAAGCATAGCAACAGTCATCGGCCCGATTCCTCCCGGCACCGGCGTGATAAATTCGGCTACTTTTTTAACAGCATCAAAGTCCACATCTCCGACCAAACGACTCGTACCGTCTGGATTGACGACGCGGTTAATACCGACATCAATTACTACTGATCCGGGTTTGACCATATTAGCTGTAATCATTTCTGTGCGGCCGACTGCGGCTATTAAAATATCGGCTTGATTGGTAATCGATTCTAGGTTTTGCGATCGCGAATGAGCTACAGTAACAGTGCAGTCGGCTTCTAACAGCATCAGTGCCATTGGTTTACCTACCAAAATACTTCTGCCCAAAACAACGGCATTTTTTCCTTTTAAATCAATCTGGTATTCCTGCAATAACCGCATCACTCCGGCGGGAGTACAACTCCGCAAACCTTCTTCCCCGCGCACGAGACGGCCTAAATTTACAGGGTGAAGTCCGTCAGCATCTTTATCGGGAGCAATTTGGTACAGCAGCGAAATTGCATCTAAGTGTTCTGGTAGCGGTAATTGAACTAAAATGCCGTCTACTCGATCGTCCTCGTTGAGTGCACGAATTGCAAGTTCTAGTTCGGCTTGAGTAGCGTTTGCGGGGTAATGCTGGCCGAAGGAAGCTATGCCAACTTTAGCGCAGGCTCGCTCTTTATTGCGAACATAGGCTGCGCTAGCTGGGTTGTCCCCTACCATCAGCACCGCAAGTCCGGGAGGACGCCCCTTTTGGGGTTGTAGGGCGCGGACTCGATCGCTCAGCTCGCTTTGAATCTTTGTCGCTAAAGCTTTGCCATCTAGTATTTGAGCAGTTTTGGCATCCATTGTAGACTCTGGGTTAGGGGCTGACGATTTTAGATTTTAGCTTAATCCCCGTCAAGGACTCCACTAGAGAAATTTCTTACTTGCGATCGATTCTGGGGATTCTGTTAAAGTAAGTCGTATCTCAAATCTCAAATCAGTTGACCAATGACTACTGCAAATAAGCAAGTTTGGGTTCAAAGATTCTGTACCAGCACTTTGTCGCTAATCCTCGCCAGCGGTTTCTTCAGTTGCGGCAATTTACCCATGTCTCAACTCAATCTTGGTTTTAATGTTGCTAGCATTGGCGACGTTCAACAAAAGCGGCAAGTGGATGCTGAAGTTTATCTCCGGGGAAAGGTAGAAAATCGCGCTCCGTTTGTAGGGAATGCGGCTTATCAACTTGACGATGGTACTGGCAGTATGTGGATTTTAACCAAGCAAGAGTTGCCCCAGCTTGGCGATGAAGTGTTGCTGAAGGGAGAAGTCCGCTACAAGAGTATTACTCTGAAGGAATTGGCCGGAAAGGATTTAGGTGAAGTTTATGTTGAGGAAATGGAACAATTAAAGCGGACTCCCAGTTCAGACAAGGGGAAATAGGCATGGGTTATTTGTTATTTGTTATTTGATAATTGCTCTTGGTTCCCTCTTCCTAATTTATTTAATATCTGAGGAATACTCGATAATTAATCCGTGTATTCCTGTTAAATAACTAATGACTAATAACTACTGACTAATGAGTAATGACTAATGACTAAAATTCACGTTGCGATCGCGATTTTATACCAAGACGGCAAGTTTCTCTGTCAGTTGCGAGACGATATTCCTCATATCAGGTATCCCGGACATTGGGCTTTGTTTGGCGGACACTTGGAACCGGGAGAAACTGCCCAAGTGGCTGTATTGCGGGAATTATCAGAGGAAATTGGCTATGCTCCTGCAAGTGTTTCTTTTTTCTGTTGCGATGTCGAACAAGATGTGGTTCGCCACGTTTTTCATTCACAACTTAGTGCGGATGTCAAGGATTTAGTTTTGCTTGAGGGTTGGGATATGAAGTTGTTGACACCGGAGCAGATTCGGGCGGGAAAATGCTTTTCTGAGCAGTCAGGAGATGTGCGACCTTTTGGGATTGCTCACCAGCGTATTTTATTGAATTTTATTGACTCGATTTGAGAAAATTGGCACGCACCCTACATTGCATGGGTTTGAGCAGGGAGCAATTGCTAGGATGATATTTTCCTAGACTTGTAGGTAATACTCATGACAATTGGTGTAGACTGAAGTAGCCTGCATAAAACCATCAGTAATGATGACTTCGACTTTCTCTCACTTCTCTCAAGCTTTCGCTTGAGAGCATCTCTGTAATCCTTGCGGTTCGAGGTTGGTCAAAACCAGTGAAGAATACACCTCCAAAATTTGTGCAAAATTTGTGCAAAATACGGTGAGAGCCATAAAAGTTAGGTGGCTCTAAAATTTTTCAAGGCCCCAACTGTGGTTAGAAAACACCAAGTTTGAGTAGCGCTTTAGGGATTTTCCTTAAAGCTTTGTGGGATACCACCATGCTCTGGGACCTGTCTGATGAGTGTGCTATATTCGGATTCTCTCAGGTTGTGGGAGATTGTCGGGATTAAAAGTATCAGATACTCGTAAGGTGCGATCGGTGGTGCACCCTACATTGCAGGCAGAGCTGTTTCATTCTCTTGTAGGGGCAGCCCCCCGTGGCTGCCCCAATCTCTGAAACACGAGCAAATCGTGGATGGGGAGGGTAGGCACGGGGAGTAGGGGTAGCACTACCCCTACAAAATCATCGTTTTCCGTAGGGGCAATCCGACCCCTACTCCCCGTGGTTGTCCCGAAACAGCCCTGACATTGCAGGGGTTTTAAAAGTTAAGAGCGAGCCGCAATCATTCCCGTTTGGCGCGCGTAGTCAAACAACCCTCCGGCATCAATCACTGGCCCTACTTCTCCTAACGGCTTGAGCGAGAAAGTTCGATCGAGAGTGTGGTTGACAATTACCTCTGCTGTAAAGTCGATCGTCACTTCTTGGCCCGTTACAAACAAGTCGCAGAGCCGCTCAACTGATTCCATCGGGTACAATTCGCCAGTAGCCGAGCAATTGCGAAAGAAAATGCGCGCGTAAGACAAAGCCACCACTGCTGTGACGCCTGCAGCCCCCAGAGCGATCGGAGCGTGCTCCCGCGAAGAACCGCAGCCAAAATTTTCGCCCGCTATGATAATCGGATACCGGGTTTTCTGTTCACCGGATTCGATAAACTTACCGTAGCGATCGGGCAACCCAATCATAGCGTAACTGCCTAGTTTCTCGTACTCGTCCGGCTTCGAGGGAACCAGGGTCAGGTATTCTGCCGGGATAATTTGATCTGTATCGATGTTGTCGTCTACAACAAAAATTTGACCGCTAATTACTTTACCCATAGTTTATTTCCTGTTAGCCTCGTTCGATGCTGTGGTGATAATTTTAAGTGGATCGGTATGCAAGATTTGCATCTGTTCATTTTAACCTGGCAGTGTCAGTGATAACCTGTTTGACATCCACCCCGACCGTCGCGGACGGGGATTCCCAAACCTCACGATTTGAATTTCTGCTTCTTCGCAACTGCCTCCACCCTAAAAGAGATTTGGTCTTATGTTCGCTCCACAGACTAACCCCGCAAGAGAAAGCGGTTTTTACGTGTCGAATACCAAACGGAATTCTTCTTCGTTTTTGATTCTAGGGATGTTTACCATTGCCCTATCCTATGCATCCCGGTCTACCGATTTTGCTTCGCCGCCAGCACCTCGGGCTGAACTTCGCTCGTATAGGCTGTTTGATCCATCGTCTCGGGTGGGTCGTTGACCAATTATATTGTAAGATAAAGCCGTCCTAAAAGGACGAGGTTTCTACCCAATTTTCTGATGAGTAAAAATTAGATCCGAGACTTTGGGTTAACAATTAACAGATTGCTAAGCGTCAAGATAGTTTTATGGCAAATCCAATAGATGACATTGCTCGACAAGCTCGCGAGGGCTCGGTTGCATCGATTATTCAAATCCTTAATGACGAACTGGCACAGGTAGGGGTCAGGGCCAGGGCCGTGTTTGCCGACGGGGTGCTGCAACTGCTGTGCGAAGCTGCAACGCCCCAACTGCTCGAAGAGTCTAGTTTGGTCGATCGAGTCCGAGAAATTTTGGAACGCATTTCGCCCCACAATATTCGCCGAGTCAACATCAACAGCCGGCTTGTCCGAGAACACCAACTGCTGTGGCTAGAAGAAATTAGCCGCGATCCCGAAAATCAACTGTTGTGGTCTCAAGAAATTAAACTCCGAAAGCCGAATTTGTTCAAGCGTTTAGCTCTGAGCAACCATCACGAACGCCAAGCTGTGGCAGGCAAGCGGGCTTTGCCGAGAATGGCTATACCTCGATCGATGCAGCAACCGCGACAATTTCAGCGCGGTATCGTCGGCGGCATCAGCTTGACCGTGCTGTTGCTTGCAGCAGCGGCCGCCATCTACAAAGGACTTAATTCCCAAGTGCCAAACAGCACCCAAGCCAGCACCCAAGCAGTTGCCAGTGCCCCTCCCTCGGAGGCAAAACCTGCTTTGAAAATTTCTAAGGAGACTGTTAATTCTGCTGTTGACTCTTTTGCCCAAGCAGTGCGAGTAGCCGAACAAGCAGCCACCGAGGGCAAAACCGCTCAATCTCGCCAGGATTGGTTAGTCGTAGCTGCTAAGTGGCAGCAAGCTTCCGATTTGATGGCCGCAGTGCCTTCCAAGCATCCCCGCTACACAACGGCTCAGAACCGGACAGCACTTTACCGCCAAAATAGCGATAAAGCCCAACAGGAAGCACAAAATAAGTAAGCAGATAAATTTAACAAGAGAGTTCGCCGCGCTGCTCTAGGTGTTGTGAAAAATGAGTTGTTGAGTAAAAACTCGGAAACTCTCAGCCGGCGTTATGAGTCATAATTTGGGGATTTTGAATTTTTGCGATCGGCGTTACTCGATCGGCCGATTTGTATCAAAATAAAAATTTGTTAAGATCACAAACTTAAATAGGAAACATCACAGGGTGAGGAGATGGGTGTCACTAAGCGGTCTCTAGAAAAACTTCATACTACTAATAACCGTCAATCGATTTTAGATTTTAGATTTTAGATTTTAGAGGCGACCCCACGGATAAATACGTTCGGCAAGTTTCATCGGATACAGGTTTTTTATTTTTGGACGGATGAATCCAGGGGCTTGTATCCTAGATGCGAGGGGGTCAAAATTAGCGGGAATGGGATTGATAATCATCCGGTAAAGGATGGTAAAGTTCATCCCGTACAGATCGAAGGGTAGAAAACAGGAAAATAGAACTCAGTCAGCTCTGGGTATATTTTCACATATCGATCGACCCGCCGATCGGCTGCACAAACACAGAAAGCAGCCTCATAACCGTCAAGCCGACAGTTATGGAGAGGTTCTAGATTGGCAGCGGGAGCCGGCTCAAACATCTTAGAATAAAGGCTTGGTTGCCATGATCGATCGCCAGGGAAATCAAGACTTTACTTCGATCGACAGATCGCCGTCAGAGTCTTGCACTTTGCATTTACCGCAAATCCAAGAACCAGTATCAGTCCAAAAATTTCTGGATCGTCTTATGCAGTTCCAGGTCGATCCTGCCCTTATCGGGCGACAAATTTGCCAACTTCTCGCCACCAGCTTCGATCGAGAACTCCTGCTGCTGCAAATAGCCAATACTTTGGGGGTTGCATGGGGGGCAGATTTCTGTGTGGTTACTGCTGTGGTTGGCCAGAAAGTAGTAAATCCGAATGCTTACTGGCAAAATAGCAGCGATTTTCCCTATGTGGCTGGTGTTGCGGATTCCACGGAAACACCGGAACACCCCCAAACCACAAGATTAAAACCGCCTAGCATATCACTCCAACACCCCGCTTGGGCAAACGTCCTAGCAGACGGCGAGATAGTGGCGATATCCGACTATCTTGATATTCCGCCAACTTCATCGCCCAATTCCCCTGTGACTCCGCTGCCTTTTCGGGCAATTTTGGCAGGGCCTGCGCGATTTGGAGGGGCTGTAAATGGCATGATGATTGTTGGTAAGTCGCAACCTCACGAGTGGTCGGTAGCCGATCTGCAGCGCCTTGAATCCGCATCAGACGCGATCGGCAGCGCGATTTCTCACCTTCAAAAAACTCAAGAAATTGCCAGCTTAAACGAACAGTTACAGCGACAAGCTAAATACAAAAATCTACTCAGGTCAGTTGCTGCATCGATCGACACCAATTCAGAAGTCGATCGAATATTGCAGCAAGTTATTGAAAATACCGTCGATACCCTGGAAGTAGATAGAGGTCAAATCCTCCTATTGAAATATACAGATCCTCTATTTACAACTTGCTCCCCCAATCAAACTCCCAAAGCGAAAGTCGAATTAGTTGGCGAATATGTTGTAAAAAAATATCCAAACAAACAGGCAATATCACAAAGCGCGATCGGCAAAAAAAGCTCAACACCCAAAACAAAAAACAAGGATAAAACTGCTAATTCCCAATCCAGAATCCCCAACTCAAAACCCAATAACTCTCCCGCTTTTTGGCTGTCAGAATCTAATTTGTGCCACCAAGCATTCCACAGCGCACCCAAACCCCTCGCCCTCGTTGACACAGGCGAATTAATCGGCAAAGAACAAGAGGCAGCCACAGCAATTTTGAAACTCCAAGGCATTCGCGGCTTGCTGCTGGTTCCCCTCACGGGCGGTAGCTGCCACGAAACAGTTTTAGGTTTCTTGGTTTTGCAGCACTCCGAGCCGCGCACTTGGAGCCCGGAAGAATTAGAAGTTCTCGAATCAGTCAGCGCTCAAGCGAGCAAGATGATTATCCAAACTCAAACGCTTAAGGAATTGCAAACCGTAGTCTTCGACAGAACCGCTCAGTTGCAGCAAAGCCTCGACGTGCAGGGGAAGCTGTACGAACAATCTGCCAATCAGCTAGAGCAAATGCGGAAATTGAAGCTGATTAAAGACGAGTTTCTCAGCACTCTGAGTCACGAGTTGCGTACCCCTTTAACAATCATGAAGCTGGCGATTCTGATGCTCAAACAAGCTGAACAGCCGTCAGCGAATCGAACTAAGTATCTCGACATTCTAGAACAGCAGTGTTCTAAGGAAACTGCTCTGGTTAACGATTTGCTGGCCCTCAAGCAGTTTGAGCCTCAGCAATTCCCGATTTCTCTAATCAAAATCGATCTCAACCGTTTATTTCAAGATTTAGTTAGGGATTTTGAAAAACAGTGGGCGGATAAGCAATTGACTCTTAAGGTGGATTTGCCCAAGTTGACCCCTTGCTGGGAAACTGACCCGGACATTCTCAATCGGGTACTACTGGAACTACTGACGAATGCTGGAAAATACTCTGCTTCTGGAACGGCGGTAGTTTTGGAGGCGTCTGAGGCAGCCGGCTATATTGTCCTGAGCATTTCTAATTTCGGGCGCGGCATTTCTGCGGCTGATTTGCCCCACATCTTTGACAAGTTCCGCCGTGGCACTGGCATTACTGACCAAGCTATCGCCGGTACGGGTTTGGGTCTGGCGCTGGTAAAGTCTTTAGTGCAGCACTTGAATGGTACTATTGATGTATCTAGCTGTCCTGCCGAAAGTTCAGAAGCTGACAATTTGTGGCGCACATCTTTTACTCTGACTCTGCCGCAATTAGCAGCGGAACTCTGTAATGTAGAAGAATAGTTCGGTTGAGAAGCTGCTGGGAATTGGCAGCGAACAGGCGAAACTAGAAGACTTGCCCGAAGAGGGAGATTTGGAAATGTCGTAAACGCTACCAAGTCCTCTGTTTTGAATTGTTGGTCTGGTTGCCGTCTAAATTGCCGGTTCTCGATTGCTGATTTTCCCCAGGACTTATATTATGCCAGGTTATTAGCCTGTAATTAGCGCGTGTTTGTAGTGAGTACGACTGTCCTCTATTTATTAATTAATCAGGACTTGCATTACTTACTAGGAACTTAATTATAATTGTATAGCCGGAGATGATATTAGGCAGTATAGACCAAAGAAACTGAGTTTTGTAACTGTTTCAAAGGTCTGCAACCCGTCTTTTCGTACAAGCCGGTTTCTGCGTCCTGGATAGTCCCTAAAAATTGTCACGGTGCATGGAATTTGATCGCCAATATTATGCTCACAAAAGCTGCACCTAAAACCCTGCGTTGGCAACGTTCTAAATATTCGCCACTGGCACGGCAAATAGACATTTTTGCAGCGGCGGGAAAGTTTATGTTTTTTTTGTGGTGGGACGCACTGCTGCAAAATAATTCGCCTCAAACTAGGAGAATTCGCGCTCATTGGTTGGTCAATACTTTGCTGAATTTAGGCCCGACTTTTATTAAAATCGGGCAGTCTCTCTCGACTCGGGCGGATTTGCTGCCGCTTGAGTATGTGAAGGAACTCGAACAGTTGCAAGATCGGGTTCCTCAGTTTAGTTCCGAAGAGGCGATCGCTCTTGTAGAATCAGAGTTAGGCAAGGATATTTATGCTTTGTACCGCGATTTTGACCCGTCGCCTCTGGCGGCTGCGAGTCTGGGACAGGTGCACAAAGCAAGGCTGCACACCGGGGAAGATGTGATTGTAAAGGTGCAGCGTCCGGGTTTGGAAAGTTTATTTGATTTGGATGTGAAGGCGGTGCGCCAAGTGATGCGTTTTTGCGATCGCTATTTGCCTGGGACGCGCAAGTATGACCTGGAATCTATTTATCACGAGTTTTTTAAGATTTTATATCAAGAAATTGACTACCTGCAAGAAGGTAAAAATTCCGATCGCTTTAGCCATAATTTTCGAGAATATCCTCAGATTATTGTCCCGAAAGTCTACTGGCAATACACTACTAAAAAAGTGCTAACTCTAGAATACGCACCCGGTATTAAAGTAGACGACCGCATTAGTTTAGAGGCGATTGGAGTCGATATTGTGAAACTCAATCAACTCGGAATTTGCTGTTATTTGAAACAGTTGTTAATTGACGGTTTTTTTCAAGCTGACCCGCATCCGGGAAATTTGGCGGTGACAGAAGATGGTAGCTTAATTTTTTACGATTTTGGGATGATGGCTGAGGTGAAGTCTCTGGCTAAAGACCAAATGGTCAAGACTTTTTTTGCTGTGATGAGAAAGGATACTGACGAGGTACTCAATACTTTAATTACGATCGGCTTAGTTGAGCGGATGCCGGATATGATGCCGGTACGCAGGCTGATTGCTTTTCTGTTGGATAAGTTTATTGATAAGCCGATCGACTTTCAAGCTTTTAATGAAATTAAGAACGAACTTTACATCATGTTCGAGCAGCAACCGTTTCGCTTGCCTGCAGAAATGATGTTTATTGTCAAGTCGGTAACGACTCTCGACGGCATTGCTAGAACTCTCGACCCTGAGTACAATTTCATAGCATCCGCTCAGCCTTTTGTCAAGAGTATTGCGGTGAGCAAGGGGCGGGGAAATGCGATCGGAGAATTGGCAAGGCAAGCGCGAAGTTTTATTACATATAAGTTACGGCAGCCGAGTAAATCGCAAGTTTTTCTCAAGCGTTTGGAGCAGCGAATTGAAGAGGGCGAACTGCAAATTAGAGTGCGAAATCTAGAGAGCGAAAGAGCCTTGAAACGCATTAATTTAGCCCTGAAAACTCTAATTTTCGCTTGTTTGACTGGTTTTGTGTTTTTGTCGGGTGCAGTGCTGCTAGTGGGCGGATATCAAACGGGGGCGATCGCAGCTTTTGCGGTTTCGGGATTCGGTGGCTTGTTTCTGTTGCGATCGTTGTTAGATTTGTTGGTTAAGGAAAAGCTCGATCGAATGGTCGATCGATAAATATAGTGGGTAATTGGGAATTGCGATCGTAGTCAGGACTTTAGCCCTCATTAAAAAAACTAATGCTGACTCATCTCTCCTGCAATAGTTAGTCTGACGAGTATCCTTTCCTACTGCTATATCTTGTTAAACAGGAGAATTGGTGATTTTTTGAGCCATCAAGTTTTTAATCTCGTGAGGCTCACTCTTGATGAGAGAAAAAGGAGATCCCTTATTTTGCACCCTATATATAGGGGGCCTGCGTAAGTCCTGTCAAAGCTAAAGTCCTCTTAGATACGAATCAAGAACTCATTAGTCCTCATAGCGAGCACCTTAGCTAAAAACCCCGTGGGTTTCAACCCCTGGCGGACTTGCGGACGATCGGCTGACGTTGGTACTGCAAACTAAACTTGTTAAAATAATTTGCGACTTTAGGTAGGGGCGGATGCTCAAAGCACGAAGTTATACTCCTAACATATATTAAACGCGATCGCCCGCCCCTACAAAAAATGTACGCCCAAACATTGCTAAAACCAGACGGCCGCCCACTCACACTGTACAGTCGCTACCCAATCCCAGAAGGTATCGCGGCCGTAAGTCCCAGCAATGAACCCGTAGAGGCAAACCCGCACTTTCGGTGGCATCCTTTGCGGGGGGAATGGGTAGCATACGCCAGCCACCGTCAGGGAAGAACTTTCATGCCGCCGCCGGAATACAACCCGCTGGCAGCTACAATTAACGCTAAGTTTCCGACAGAATTGCCGCCGGGAGATTACGATGTAGCAGTGTTTGACAACCGCTTTCCCTCGCTGACTTTGCAAGCAAAAAACGCACCTGCAAATATTGTCGAAACTTTGCCCGCCAAGGGCATTTGCGAAGTCGTTGTTTTTACTCAAGATCCGCAGGCTTCCTTGGCTTCTTTGGAGTTATCTCACTTGGAATTATTGTTAGAAGTATGGGCCGATCGCACTTCAGTTATTGGCCGCAATTCCGAAATTCAATACGTCTTGCCCTTTGAAAATCGCGGCGTCGAAGTCGGAGTAACTTTGCACCATCCCCACGGTCAAATTTACGCTTATCCGTTCGTGCCACCGGTGCCGGCACGGATGTTAGAATGTCAATCGGTTTACTATCAAAAAAATAGTACCGGTTTGCTGCAAGATTTGATTCAAAAAGAGATTTCCGACAAACAGCGAATTATTTATTTAGACTCCGAGGCGATCGCCTTTGTCCCCGCTTGTGCCCGCTACCCTTACGAAGTGTGGATAGCCCCGATCGCCCCCGCTGCTACATTTGTCGATTTGACGGAAAAACAGCGCCAATCACTCGCTAAGGCCTTAAAAACAGTCACCCTCAAATACGACGGTTTGTGGCATCGCCCGTTCCCTTATTTGATGGCTTGGTTTCAAGGGCCCACAGACGGGAAACCCCATCCAGAAGCGCATTTGCACGCCCAATTTTATCCGCCCTATCGATCGAGCGAGCGATTAAAATACCTAGCAGGAACCGAACTCGCCGCCGGAATGTTTGCCAACGACGCTTTACCCGAAGAAAAAGCTAAAGAATTGCAAGCAGTATCTATCGATTTTGGATTTTAGATTTTAGATTTTAGATTTTAGAGATTGTAGATTTTAGATTTAGCCAATGTTAACTAAAATCAGTGATTTTCTTCCTTCTTCCTTCTTCCTTCCCCCCTTCTGGGGGAGCGGGGAGTTGACTTCTTCGTTCTTCGTTCTTCCTTCTTCGTTCTTCGTTCTTCCTTCTTCGTTCTTCGTTCTTCCTTCTTCGTTCTTCGTTCTTCCTTCTTCCTTCTTCGTTCTTCCTTCTTCCTTATTTCATATATGATAAACTCATTAAACCCAGAAGTTGAAAGCAAACTCGAATTCATCCGCAAAGCCTTAACCGAAACAAAAGCGAGATCCCTTCGCTTGCGAGGCACTGACTGGTTTGCCTGGGCCACAGCCGGCGGTTCCCATACAGTATTGCTAACCGCAGAAACCGGAGTTGCAGAAATATTAATTACTGCCGAAAACGCTTGGGTTCTCACCGATGAAATCGAAGCTCAACGCTTGCAGGACGAGGAATTGCCAGCCAACTTTCAAATGCACATCTATCCTTGGGCTGATGTTGCACAGCGCGAAGCTTTCGTCAAAAAAATTACTGGTGGCGGTAACGTCATGAGCGATCGGCCAACTTCCCAAGAAAGGCCAATAATCGCATCTTTACAATCCCGCAAACAGACAATGATGTCAAGCGAATTAGAGCGATATCGGCGAGTCGGGCGTTTAGCCAGCGAAGCGATGACAGAGGTACTTTCCGCCGCCAAGCCCACATGGACAGAATATCAGCTAGCGGGAGCCGGTGCAGAGGCATTGTGGGCGAGAGGTTTGCATCCAGCCCTGACATTAGTTGCGGGAGAAAGGCGTTTGCCGCTGTACCGCCACGCCACAGCAACCGCCGAACAAATTGGACGACAAGCAATGTTAGTATTTTGCGCGAGGGGATGGGGTTTGTATGCAAATTTAACTAGATTTGTCTGTTTCGATTTTCTTGGGGAAAAGCATTCAGAGTTGCACCGACAAGTCAGAGAAATTGAAGCAGCGGCCCTAAATTTTTGCCGACCGGGAGTAACGCTGAATGCGGTTTATGATACGCTTAAAACTACTTACGAAGAGCACGGATATCCTCAAGCAATTGCGGAACACCATCAAGGCGGAACTACGGGATATTTGGCGCGGGAAATTGTGGCGAATCCGGCTACTTCAGATATTTTGGCAGAAAATATGGCTGTGGCTTGGAATCCTAGTTTGTCGGGAGCAAAAATTGAGGATACTTTTTTAATTCACAGCGATGGAACGTTGGAAAATTTGACTTTTGATCCGAATTGGCCGAGTGTTGAAGTAGCGGGAAGGTTGCGCCCAGTACCGCTGGAAAGATGGAACGATCGACCTTAGTCAATCTCAAGCACTACCGAGCGATCGCAACCCGCTACGACAAACGCGCTGCAAACTTTTTAGGTGCAATTTATCTAGCAGCTTCTGTCATTTGGGTTAATTTAGGACACGCCTCAGAGGAAAAAAAGGACACTACCCTACAAAATGCATTAAATTGAGTTCGGATCGCCGTACTTAATGTTTTGTTACATACGGATGATTTTTCCCACCGACTTACTTAAGCAAAAACGCTGCTACATAAGGGTTTCCAGAACTTGTAGTTATGTAAAAGATTTTTCAACACCGAAAAAGTCTCATATCGCTTCCGGTTGCATCAAAATAATAAAATCGAGTTAACAGTTAATACTCAACCATTGAGTTTTTCCACCCCTCCTTCAACAGTCAACAGTCAACAATCATGTATGAGTGCAACCGGAATTGATATCACTCCGTATTGGTTTGGATCGCAACGATAGCAGCAGGCGACGGAAGTTCCGCTCACTCTACCCCACAGCCCTGTCTTTTAGTCTGCTGTTTCTAATTCCTCTAATTCTTGCGTAGACTGCCATCCAGCTTGCCAGAGCGATCGGTCTTTGAGCTGTGCGGCGTTCAGCCAAAAACGGACATTTGGATCGCAAGCCGCCACCATTTCTGCAAATACCCATTTACCTTCGTTTTTTCGGTTGACGACTTGAAAGTGTCGCCACCCCCAAGTTTTTTGGTGTGAAGTCCATCGGGAACCAACTAAATAAGGAAATTTTTGTTTTTTGCTCACAGTATTTTTGTGGAAAAATATATTAGAAAGCAAGTGAATTGTAATATAGCCATGCTAAATCCTTTGTGTAATTCTTGTAGGGGCAAACCCCCTGTGGTTGCCCCCATGAGGTCGGGGTAGGCAAAGAAAGGCACTATCCCTACATCTTTGTACGACTCCTGCAAAGATTGCTATAACTCGTTCTGTTTGATGATATTAATTCCCTATTAAAGCTCGTCAAATCTTCTCCCCCTCTCCCCTTCTCTAGAACATACCAGATAATATAGAGCCGCAGCAGCTTACATGAGACTTCACCTGGGAGCATCTCACCTTTGCAGCCCTCCGCTAGAAATAGGAGTTTTGAGGCAGGAGGCAGAAGGCAGGAGGCAGAAGGAAAGATGAAGAAGGAAAGATGAAGAAGGAAGGAGCCAGAAGAAGGAAGGAGCCAGAAGAAGTATTTTTACAAATATGAGATGCTCCCCTTCACCTAAACTCTATCTGCAAGTAGATGCGTTCATTGTAACTTGCAGCAGTTTCGGATCGGGGTTCAAAAGTAAGGGCAGTTCAATGACTGCCCCTGTAATTAGTTATACCTATTGAATAGGATAATTTTTCAGGCGATCCACAAATAGCCTATTTATCCAATACCAGCTAAATCGTGAATCTCAAATCTAAAAGCAAATAACCCAGGTTATAGTTGTGCAGAATAATCCCTTCTGTGAAACTTACTCAAATCTACTTTTAGAGCAGGTTTGACGTTCACTTCCTGCTTCAACCAAGGCGGTCGGCCGCTTCTTGTCCACAGGCGTGTTTTCGAGCCCAACTTTCCCTACAAACATTTTTTCAATCTTAATCGTGTTTCATTGATCCTGTACAGCTCAATAAAAACGAACTTTTAGGTAAGATTGACTAATTTCTTTGATTCTGTCGCTACCTCTTGATTACTTCCCTGTTAAGGCTTTTGGCCGGATAAGTCCAGAGGAAGTTGGGGAAGCCGGAGGCGAACCGCATTTGTTTGCAGCCACAGAGTGATAGCGTGCTTCCGTTGCGGAGTCACGTACTCTCCGGGTCGGATCACGCCAGCACAGACGCCGATGTTTTTCATAAGGGTTTCTCGCTCCGATGAACTTGCACCCTGTAGCAACCTGACTTGGGCTTTGATAAAATCCACGTTCATAGCTGAAAGTAAAAGTAAGTAAAGAACTCAGTTAAATAGCGATGCTTTGCTTCCGATTGTAACTCTAAAACCACTTGGTATGAATCAAATTGATTCAACATCCCCAGGATGGGGATCGGGGCGTCTAGAGCTAGCCAACTTTATTTACTTTATCTGTTTTTGCTAGCAAAAGTGTCACTATGCTAGCAGTTTTGGCAGAATTCTTTATAGTTAAGAACTGTTACAAAGTTGGCTCGATTTCCACCATACGGCAGAGTTTAGTGCTAACGCTACTTTCCTGAACTCAAAAAGTTCAGCATTGTCTCCAACTCCTTGCCTTCCTAGGTTTTACACCCCCCGATTGGGAAGCGATCGCTCCGGGAACATTCCTATTCGATCGCCCCTCTTAACACCCGGACACTGCCACATCACCCTATTGATTTAGCTCGTCCTGTAGACTTGGCTGTGGACTATAACTTTAGGCATACGTGTTGTTACCGGGGCTACAATAAGCGAGCAAGTTTTTATTCTTGTTTCTCAAGGAAATATTTTTGGGATTTTCTTGCAAAGCCCTTATTTGTGTTAATTAAGGCAGCGTTGTGAGCTCCGGGCCAACGAAGACTCGCAGCTTGCGAATCCAGATATTTTGTGCTGTGTGGCGGTGAATCTGTTTCCTGAATTCATTGAGGGCGATCGCTCGTCGGCGAGAATTGCCAGTAACGGCTCATTTTGTATAATTCATAACAGATCGGTCACTGCTAATAATTTAAAAACAGCACAAGTTTAAACAGTGTTCCATCCGTCGATCGCTCCTAATAGCCCACAAAGAGCGATAAAAAAAATTAACTCTGCATACCCGATCTTTTAAGGCGATTTTGCCTTAGCCATTTCCCTTAGATAGCAATTCGATATAGCCCAATTTGCTGACCAATAAAGTTAAAATTAACTATAAATTAAGCGCATAGTATTATTACCCAATAAACTACAAAAATTAACTTTTTCTTGACTATTAAAATTAAATAATTGCACAGTTCTTCAGCATTTAAACATATATATACCGCCAGTTTTATTGTTAAAACACCTCGTTTTTGACGGTGAAAGCGCCGAGTTAGAGAACTCTGGATGTGAATTAAAGATATTAATTAACCCGCGTTGCACAATTTGAGGATTATTGTGGGGAGTAGGGTTAGGCGTCCCGCCTGCTGTGAAAATACACGCCTTCAGGCTCATGGGCCCATCCACAAAAAACATCAAAATCATCCCAGTATTATGCAACCCCAATTAACCAGCCCATACGATATCTTTCACTCTACAAAAACGAACCTGCCAGGGGGCATAGAAAATCCCCTCCCGCCGAAGCTGGGGAGGGGAAATGGTGCAGAAAATTATTGGTTTTAAATTATCGATATGTCGGTCTCTTTTTTGCACTATCAAGAGGTATCGAGCGAGCGAACGACCTACTTCGGTCAGTCGCTAAGATAATTTCCCGGTGGCAAACCGAGAAATTATCAACTAAATCAACCTTTTTTCTGCTGGCGTTGGAGCTTCGTTTTCCAATTGGCGATATCCTTCTGAGCCGGCTGATAACTCTTAGTACCCGACGGCACCAGCGAAGCAGCTTCAACTGCCTCTTTCAGCTTTCCTTGAGAGCCGCGCAACTTAGCAATTTTGAGAATACTTTCGCTCCACTCTCCAATTAACTGTTGAGCTTCTTCATACTTCGGCTGACCGGGTTCAATTTTATTAGCTTGCTGGATGCCTTTACTGTAAGAAGAGGCAACCCCCCGCTTAATTTGACCCTTAGCAGCCGATAGCAAAGCAGCATTTACATCCTGGTCTTTGGATAGCTCCTCCCACTGAGCGATCGCCTGTTTCGACTGATTGTACACAGGCTTATTGACATCCGGCATCAATTTAGCCGCGCCGATCGCCCCCTGGAAATCGCCCCGAGCAGCCCGCCCGTTAGCTATATCCAAAATCGTTAAACTCCAGCGCTCAATATCCTGCTGAGCCTGCGGGAAGAGCGGATCGCTAGGCGGAATCGTTCGAGCCTTAACCACCGCTTTATTAAAACTAGAAGCCGAACCATCCTTAAGGAAAGTTTTTGCCTCAGCCCACACCTGCTGGCTCGATGGTGGCTGCTTGGTTCCACTCCCTGCTTGCACCGCCCGCGGTTGGTTTTGCGACCCCCCAGTACCAATAGATTGTTGAGCTCCAGGGTTTTGGGCATTTTCAGCCGGCGATCGAGGATCTCTTTCCTGCTGACCAATAAAAATTGATTTGTTCGTCACAAAAACACCCAACAGCAGTACCAAAGCCGTAGCTGAACTCCACAACACTAGCTGCTGCAAAAATGACTTATCCGACCCCCCGTTATGCTCATCCTGCGGCTTTTGCAAGTTCGGTCGATCGCCCCCCCGATCGGCAGGGGCCACAGCATTCGGCTGCGACACAGGCGGCATCTCAACCGGCGAATCCTCAGCATTGCGAACTGCCGGAGGCAAATCCATTCGAGCCGTAGCCGTAGCCATTTGCGGGTGATCGAACCCATCAGCCGTACCAACCGTCATATTGCCGTTGCGTCCGGCCAACGCAGCAGTTGGTACCCCTGAAGCATCCGGCAAAATCACCAAATTAGCCTTTCCCGGAGGATGCACCACCATCAAAGGTTCTTGTTTCGGACGCAAATGGTGGTCACACAGCTCCGGCACTCGATCGCTCAAAAAACGGTCTAAACCCTTAATGGTCATGCACTGTCCCGATCGTAGCCCCTCCAAAAGCGCCGTCGTAAAAAACCCCTGACGCAAAGCCGAAGTTTCCCGCGAAACTTGATTCGGGCGGCAAGAAAGCACCGTCGGGATTTCCCGTTCCCGCGCCAGCTCAACCGTTTGAGAGCCGATCTTTTCCCCCGCTTTCACAATCTGGCTGCGGTTCATATCAACCAGCACCAATACCGTTTCCGTAGGAGCGTTTTTCAGAGTATTCAACAGCAACTCTACCGGAATCCCCGTACCCTGAATGTCAGCCGGATTGCCGTCAATCGGCATCAAATAATCCTTACCTTCATAGCTGACACCGTAGCCGCTAAAAAAACACCAGAGTAAATCTCCTTGTTGCACATGTTGCGCGCAGAGGCTTTGGGTCAATCTCAGAATATTTTCCCGATTTGGATATGTAGATTGACCCCACAGCGACGGCGAGCTATCGGTCATCAGTAGACATCCATCCGGCGCAAAACCCGCCTCCTCAGTCAAAAAACCGTACAGCGCCTCTGCATCCTCTTGGGCATAACTCAAAGGCTGGAGTAACTGATATTGATTGATGCCTATTGCAATACAAGCGTGATTTTTCATCCCCATATGCCCTATATATATAGTGGACAGCTTGCACAAAACGATAACACATACTCGTTTAAGGTTATACCCACTTTCGCCAGCACTCACACAGTTGTCCGAAGGCAGAACTCCCAACAAGCCCCCAAATTTAGCATCCTAGAATTTTTAATTTTTATATTGCAGTAAAAAATTATACCCGGTGCCTGCCTTGAGAAAAATAAAGTTAAATTGGATACATAGCCCAGTCTATTTGACTCTAATTTTCACCAAACTACACCAAAAAGGAATAACCCGCCAATGGTCTCTACCGCCAAAAAAGAAATCTCCCCTCACAGCGAATCATTACTGAAGCAAAAGCATCCTAAAACTCATAGCCACTATAGGTTTCAGGATTTTTTTGCCTTCGATCGCCAGATGGGTACAATTGACGACTGGAATGAGTCACGCAACATTTTTACCAGCGAAGACTTCATTATCGGTTTGGTGGAGGGGCTCGAAGAAGAAGTCGGCCCCGCGTCCTCTGTCATCATGTATACTATTGGTTGCCAGTGGGGACTCCAAGATTCCGAATTTTTTCAAAAATGGTTTAGTGCCGAATACAGCCAGAACATTCGCCAGTCAAATCTCATGTTTCTGCTAGAAACTTGGTGGTGGCCTTTCACGGCTCAAGGTTGGGGTCGCTGGGAAGTAGACATGAGCGATCGCAAACACGGCTGCATCTTCATCAACCTCTTTGACTCAGCAGTTGCTCGCACATTGGGAGACGTAGGCAAACCGGTTTGCCACCTATACGCCGGTTTGTTCGCCGGTTTCTTCGGCTCTTTAGTCAAAAAGCCTCTGAGCTGCATAGAACTCCAATGTTACTCAATGGGAGAAACCTATTGCAAGTTCCTGCTTGGCAACCCAGATAAAATTGATGCAGCAGCATTCTGGCTCAACGAAGGTGCCAACGCCCGCGATATTCAAAATCGATTGCAACACGGTGAAATATTGCGGTAAACAACCTGGAAAGGCACATCCCCTGCCCTGCCTTTCCTCCCACCAATTTCGCCATGAAAGTGCGATGGTGGATTTCTCCAGGCAGGAAGAAAGATGAAAAGTCAAACTTCATGGTTGGACCAATCTGTCCAAGAATTCTTTGGTCACTATAATTGGCTGGGAAAATCTTTAGAAACCCCAAATGGCTCGACCCCCGGTCAACTTCTGAGTTTAACCCAGCCCGTAGCAGACTTTTTTCAAGCTATTTCTTGGGAAGGAATTCCGGAAGTAGGTGCCCTACCCCTACCGCCACCCTTGCCAGTAATTTCTATTTCTGAACAAGCAGAAGTCACCATTGATGACCTATTTGACCTGTTTTAATCTGTGTTCCAAATGGAAAATAAAAAATAGGGCAATCCCTCATCCATCTTCCCTCACCCATCTTTCCTCCTCCCTCAAAATCCATTAGTTAAACCCGTTAAATCCCGTACATAGCTCGTTGCCGAACTTCCTTCCTTTTATCAATTACCGATTACCACTTAATTAAAATCATGCACCCTGAGATTGAGGCGCTGCTGGATCAGGCAGAAAACCGCTTTTTAAAAGGCGAAGAACTCATGGCTTTTAAGCGTCAAGCTGTAACCCTTGTCCAGCGCTTAAAAATTTACGAATTTTTGCGAGAGAAGGAAGCAAGCATCTTCCAACCAGTAGCCAACAAACTACAAGAAACATTCCCCGACGAAAAACAAGAAACCTTAGAAAGATCGCTCAAACATTGGGTGTTAGTCTTGCGGTACTGCGCTATGGCTATGCTGCTAAACGATCAAAATTTTCTCGAACAGCGCCTTGTAGACTGGCTTTCCGGCATAGTCGAAGCCCACCAAACTCAAAAGATCGAAGCAACTGTTTGCAATCTGCTGCAAACTCGCTTAAAAGAATTGCTTTCCGAGCAAGCCCGGGCTATATTGCAACCATTTTTCGACCAAGCGCAGTCAATTATTGACCAAGGTAATAAATAATCAGCTTTCTTCCCAATTTCCAATTCCCGATTCCCAATTCCTAATTTCCGATGATTAATATTGCCGACTTACTCAAACAGCCCCGACTCCCTGGAAACTACTTTGCCAGCGATGCCTACGTCCGAGGCGACCTCGAACTCGGCCTCCTCGAAAACCGCCGGGGCGATCGGCTTTTAGCACTCCCAGAAACACTGATTCAAGCCATTTATATCGGCTTAGAACAAGAAACAGGTCAAGCCTCCCGCCTCGTGCTTTTCAACTGCGGTCGCTGGTGGGGTAAAAACTTCTACGTGCGTTTTTGCGAAGAAGTTAGCGAATACTACGGTCAGCCAGTTTCTGAAATGGAAATGGTAGAATTTCTTCAGTCCTTACAGCAGTGTTGGAAAACTCATGGATGGGGAACATTTGAATTTGACCCCAGCTATTCCGAACAGGGATTTTTAATAGTAAAAATTGCTAACTCTCTTTTTGCTAAAACAGCTCCCAAGTCTAAGCGACCGGCCTGTTTTTTAGAAGCAGGTATTTTAAGTGCGTTCTTTAGTCAGCTTACGGGTCGAGAACTTCACTGTCTGCAAACATCCTGCGAATCATTGGGATCGGACTGCAACCGCTTTATTTTAGGGCTGCGCGAGCGCCTCCAACCGGGCGAGTCTATGGTCGAAGAAGGAAAAGACCATGAAGCTATTCTCACTCAACTTTTTCAAAAAAACTGACTTATTTGACAGCTATTAGTTTGTTGCTAATAGCTGTCAAATCGATTTTTGGGCAGCCATATTATCGACCGTATCATCAAAACTGTGAGTTAAATTATAAAAAAGCTCGTGAGTTAAAAAATAAGGTTTTAGCAATTCAAATAAAACCTGATGAGAACTAGCAGCTAGAAACTTCATAACTTACTCTAGAAACTCATAAAATTTAAAAGCCATCAAAACCTCAAACATTTTGCTAGAACTTAATGGACGCCAATGAACTTCTAACTCGATATGCAGCCGGCGAAAGAGATTTTAGACTGGCCAATCTGCGCGGCATTGTGTTGAGTCCGATCGATTTATACCGTTCCAGCGATGCCCCAACTCTAATTTTGGCAAACCTCAACCAACACCAGCAACGACCCTACTTAATCGGTGCTAACCTCAGCGGGGCCGACCTCACCAAAGCCCATCTGAGCCGAGCCAATCTCAGCAAAGCTGACCTCAGTGGAGCCAATCTCACCGGCGCCAACCTCATGGCAGCCAGTCTGAGTGGAGCCAATCTGAGCGATGCCAATCTCACCGGCGCCAACCTAGCCGGATCTCATCTGAATTGGGCAAACCTGACCGGAGCAATTCTTCCCAATGCTAATCTCATAGGTGCAGATATGAGCGCCGCTAACCTCACCAAAGCCATTCTCACTGAGGCAAATCTCAGTAAAGCCTATCTGATTAAAGCCAATCTCAACGGAGCAAACTTCAAAGATGCTTACTTAAGTCTAGCGAGTCTCAAAGAGGCAGACTTGACCGAAGCACAGCTCACCGGAGCCGAATTATCCAAAGCCAACCTAGCCGGAGCCAACTTAACCCGTGCTAACCTCAGCAAAGCCAACCTGTTGAAAGCTAATCTCAGGCGAGCTAACCTCACTCAAGCCTATTTAAACGGCGCGTGCTTGAGCGGATCAGACCTTAGCGAAGCTTGCTTAGATAGAGCCAATTTGTGCAAAGCAGACCTCAGCAAAACCTACCTGAGAAACATTACTTTGAATGGCAGCCACTTAAGCGGTATTAACCTCAGCGGGGCAGATCTGGGCGGTGTAGACTTGAGCCGCAAACTTTTAACTGGAATTAATATGGCAGAAGCATTGTTGAACGAAGCTAACTTGAGCGGTGCTTATCTGATGGAAGCTAACTTGAGCGGAGCAAACCTCAGCAAAGCCAACTTGAGTCTAGCCTACCTGATCAATGCCGACCTTTCTAATTCTTGCCTGCATGAAATTAACTTGACCAAAGCTAACCTGAGTAAAGCCAACTTGCAGAAAGCTGACTTGACAGGAGCCAACCTCCGGGGAGCCATTCTCACTGAGGCGGATTTGACGGGAGCGAAGTTGATTGGAGCCACTCTTCCTAACGGCACAGTTTATCGGCGTTAACTTGTCAACCCCCTTGATTATTTGCCTAGTAAAGTGCGGTTGATGTCCAGAATTGGAAAAAATAGGTTCCTTTCTTCCACTGTGAGATATTGTTTGAGAACCTTTTTCATCACATCGTAAGTCACGGTCGCACTATTTCTAACTTGAACAGCGCCTAAAATAGTTTGCAACCAAAGTAGTAGCCGATCGCGCAATCGTTCCGTATCATTAATCAACAGTGCGGCCGCCGAATGCCTCAACACCCGCACAATATCTCCACGGCACTTTTCAGTCATATCGTTACCCCCCCGCCGAAATAAACTAGGGTCTAGAGACAGCATTTGTGCTTCCACTTGCCGCATAATTTCTGTTTCAGATGCTTGAATTTTTTTATAAGCACTCATCCGGTGATTCAAAGACTGAAAGTAGTCTTTCAAAAATTGGAGTTCTTCTGCACTGGCGTAGCGTCCGTCTGCTTCCATGCTCAAACGCGCAAGTTGGCTCAACATAGATTTTTCTCTACTACTAAAATACAAACATATCAGTTTTAAGCTTGTTTAGTCCGAACTAAATACTGTCCTACTTGAAAGCGGGTTTCATTAAGCTGTGTAACGATAGAACGAGTAATTAACTTTCCTGATTCTACAACTACTTGACCCGTAATTGGGTGTAATAAATCTTGCTGGGCCCGGCGGCCGATCAGAGCTTCGACATTTTCAATAGCATTAATGTACATCCCCGCAGGCAACTCTACAACCACACCCTCGCCCATAATTTGAGCCTGACAAGCAAGTCGCGAATTGGCTTTAGCCGTTGTAATGACTTCCAACGTCCTTTTCTCGCGGCGGTTCATGTCCGACAAGCCTTCCATGCCTTCTTTAATGTAAACATGGCAGGTAGCGCACATTCCCCGCCCCCCGCATTCCTTGAGAACGTCTAAGTCTTTGGAAAGTAAGGCAGATAGGATATTCGATCGGGTTTCGACTGCTATTTCCTCCGCAATTGGATCTAGTTTAATAATTTTAACCATATTGATGTTTGCTCCTGTCAAGTTCAGTATTTAGCAAGTTACGATCAACTTATTCAAAGCGCAAAAAAATTTGGCTAACACTCAAAAAGGTTAAGATGCCTTGACGACAGCATCGGCTTCTGGCTCTCTAACCCCTATGGCATAACCGCACTTCTGTTTTGGTCATATCGCTGTTCCCTGGCCCCGATTCCCCAGCTTAGCCTTTAAAAGCTAAAACCTTAGAGACTTTCTGCATGGCATTGAAAAAACTGTAATAGTCGCGATCGACTAAAATAGCAGCCACAGGTAGTTCCCGATCGGGTACCGGCATCCGGCAAGATTGATAGTGATTCCGAAGCTCAAGGATTTTAGTAGGTGCGACTGTGCGATCGCTCTCAAGGAGGCTGAGAATGAACCTGAGATAACATAGGCTGTACCTGGCGAGCGATTCAAAAAGTTGAATTTTTGTCAGAATTATTTACATATTTTAATACTAGCTCAAGCTTTTTCTATAATTAGACCGATGCAACATTCTAAGTACCGCATTTTAGGGCTAGTCGGACAAGGACAATTTGGTCGAGTCTTTTGTGCCAGCGTTCGAGAAGCTCCCGCCCAGGACTCCCGCCTCACCAGCCAACTGGTTGCTCTCAAAGAACTTAGTCATCAAAAAGCCCCAACTAGCGAATTCTTGCGAGAACTGTGGTTTCTGATCACCTTGCAGCACCCGAACATTGTTACCTGCCGAGCTCTAGAACACACAGCTACAGGCCGGTACTTGGTTATGGACTACTGCGAGGGAGGAACCCTCCGCAACCTGCTCAAACAAGAGCGCCCCTTGCGTCTGCTCGAAGGTTTGCAGCTCGTCATGGAAGTTTTAGCCGGCTTAGACTACGCCCACCGCCGAGGCGTAGTTCACTGCGACATCAAACCCGAAAATATCCTCCTAACTTTAGGAGCAAAAGGTTGGTCGCCCCGGCTTTCTGACTTTGGCATCGCGCGTCGGCTGCCAGAAATAGGTACCACTCGCCTCCACCAAGAAATTTCTCCCGACGCTACCGTAGGTTCCCCCGCTTACATGGCCCCTGAGCGGTTTTACGGTCTCTTTTCGCCGATGTCAGATATATATGCAGTAGGAATTCTGCTGTTTGAATTGCTAATGGGCTACCGCCCTTTCGGGGGAACCCCCGGAGATTTGAGGTGGGCGCACCTGAATCAACGCTTGCAATTTCCCGACGCCATCCCCGAACCTTTGCAAGCAATAGTCAAAAAATCTTTAGAAAAGCTGCCAGCCCGCCGTTTTGCCAGTGCTTCCCAAATGGCTCAAGCTCTGCGGCTGATCATGTACGACCCTGCTGTCAGACAATTGGGCGACTGCATTATTCCCTGGGAAAATCCCACAACCAGTGGTGATAAAGGTCTGAAGTCGGAAACTGAGTCTTTGCTAGAAGTTGAAGAGGAAAAAGCTTCACAGTCGGCTATTAATTTACTTCGGACTGTGCGCTATTCGCTTTCGCAGGCAAAGCCACTGATACTTCCTGCACCGTTGACCGCTTTAATTGCCACTGAAACGTATCTCTATGCTGCTGTAGGTACAGAGGTGAAGATTTGGTCTCAGCCGGAAAAACAGCTAGTTACAGGAGAAATGTCTACTTCTATTTCATTAATGCCGGAAATCGTGCGCGGCATTTTACCTGTTTCCAACGGCTGCTGCGTTCTCACTCCGCAAAAACTTTACTGGCTCAATGAACACTCTTGGGAGCCTCAGTGTTTGCTGGATATGGGTTTGAGGCAAGGCCCAGATGCTTTAAAAGCTGCTATTGACTCTCACGGCAACTGGTTGACAGTAGCGGTTCCCGGCGAACTGCGTTTTTATTCTTTAGCGGCAAACAGCACGGCGGGCGATCGGAAAAAAGCGCTGAAGCCGATCGCTACTGTGCCGTTACCAGAACACTATTTACCAGAATTAATGTTTTTGGATCGGCGACACGTCTTAGCAGTTTGGCCTGACAACGAACCAAAAAATCCTCAAACTATTTTTAGAGTTTACACTCGCCGCGGCACGCCGGTGGGTTCTGTGCGGTTGTCTGCCAGCGTGGGACAGATGCTGTTGACACCTGAGCCTTATACTTTGCTGGGAATTCCCCAAGGTGGTAAAGCGGCTGTGCTGTTGATGAAATTGTGGCCGCTCAAGGTAGCGCGAATTCCCCTGGAAAGTTTGCCCGTGTCTGCTTGTGTGGCTAATTGGGGATGGGTGTTGGCAGATGTTGAGGGGCAGATAGAAGTGTTAAACAGTCAAGGGATTCAAGTAGGGAATTTTAGCAGCCCCGCCTCACCCCGGGCGATCGCTCCTTGGGGGAATAGAGGTTTGGTGATTGCTGTCAATACTGAGGAAGAGAGTCACTTGCACTTTTTGGATGTAGATGTTGAGGAGACCAACTCGCGCTCGCTCATCAAGGGCTGATAACTGGGGTAACTGAAGGAGTTTGGGGGTGTAATTCTGGAGAGTGTATTTGGGGGCGATCGATTCCTGGGAGTTCGATCGGGGCTAGAGTACCGTGTCGTGTCAGCTTCTGGATTTTGAATCAGAGGAATTGTTAAGGGCGATCGGCTCAATCTGAGACCCAAACCTCCCTCAGTAAAGTCCCAGAAATGCAGACACCACTTACATATATATATATGACTCATGCACCAGCCTGCTTCTGTCATCCTCACCCTGTGATCCAGCCTCACCCCTTACACTCTAACTTTGCCTAACCTCTACTCCAAGTAAGCCCCATCATGTTGAACCACTGAGCCCTTCTACCCATGCGCGGGAAATAGTCTGCCCCAAAGTCCAATCTTGCCCCAAAAAAAGACCCCATAGTTAAAAGAGGAGTCAGCCAGGGGATACCGGAGCAGGTCATAAATGCCGAAACCCTTGGTGTGTATAGGTTCAAAAAAAAGTCAAAAATATTTTCACAAAACGCTTGACAACTCTGGGGAGA